>NZ_JBPETA010000023.1:0-27814 GCF_051710365.1 Symbiopectobacterium sp.
AGGTTACGGATGGTAACGTGGGGAGTACTCATGCTGATTGGTCTGCAAAAAGCAGTAATAAATTCAGAACTTCAGAATACCGTCAAGTCCCGAAAAAAGAAAAATCAGGTGCGGAATGACGGTTTCATTTTTATCCCTAATTATTTCCCTATAAAGTCCAATGATATCGGTTCAAAGAAGTCATTAGCAAGCATGGGGATATATATTTAACCGATGAGGGCCATATTGATGGAAACGGTGGGCATAAAAAAACCGGTGATACATCACCGGTTTTTTTGTCTGAACCTGCAATGCTAGCGGGTCAGGTCATCGAAAAACTTCTTCACGCCATCAAAGAAGCTTTTAGAGCGAGGGCTGTTTCTCTCTCCGGAAGGTCCACCGAAGCTCTCTTCCAGCTCTTTCAGCAGTTGCTTCTGGCGCTCATTAAGATTAACCGGCGTTTCAACCACCACGCGGCACAGCAGATCTCCCTGCGCACCGCCGCGTACCGATTTCACACCTTTGCCACGCATGCGGAACAATTTTCCGGTTTGCGTTTCCGCAGGCAGCTTCAATTTCACGCGGCCATCCAGTGTCGGCACTTCAATCTCACCGCCCATGGCTGCCATCGCAAAATTGATGGGAACTTCGCAATAGAGATTGTTCTCTTCACGCTGGAAGATAGGATGCGGTTTTACCTGCACCTGAACGTACAGATCGCCCGCAGGTGCACCGTGCTCCCCGGCCTCACCTTCGCCGGACAAACGGATACGATCGCCCGTGTCCACGCCCGCTGGGATTTTCACCGACAGCGTTTTGCTGGTTTCAACGCGACCATGACCATGACACTTGTTGCAAGGATCTTTGATGATCTTGCCACGACCATGACAGTGCGGACAGGTTTGCTGAACGGTAAAGAACCCTTGACGCATCTGCACCTGGCCATTGCCATGACACGTTGGGCAGGTTACCGGCGAACTGCCCGGTTTTGCACCGCTACCATGACAGGAGTCGCACTCTTCAAGCGTCGGAATGCGGATCTCTTTGGTGACGCCACGAACCGCGTCTTCCAGCGTCAACTCCATGTTATAGCGTAAATCGGCACCGTGGCTGGCACGTTGACGACGTCCACCGCCGAAAATATCGCCGAATACGTCGCCAAAGATATCGCCAAAATCTGCGCCGCCGAAACCGCCAGCCCCGCCACCGCCCATACCGCCTTGTTCGAACGCGGCGTGGCCGTATTGATCGTAAGCCGCCCGTTTCTGCGCATCCGTCAGAATTTCATAGGCTTCTTTGATCTCTTTGAATTTTGCTTCAGCCTCTTTATCACCGGGATTACGGTCCGGGTGAAACTTCATCGCCAGGCGCTTGTAGGCCTTTTTGATCTCCCGCTCATCGGCGTCTTTGGCAACGCCTAGCGCTTCGTAATAATCTTGCTTCGCCATGTTTTTTCCTGCCCTCAACATGCGTGCACGGGCGCAGAGTTTCCTCGACGCCCGTGCCTGGTTTGCCAGCAACGGCTTATCACCGTTGTTGCGCCCGCCTAAGGGCGATTATTTTTTGTCTTTCACTTCTTCGAATTCAGCGTCTACAACGTCGTCTTCTTTACGCGCTGCATCATCTGCATTGCCTGCGCCCGCTTGTGCCTGCTGTTGCGATGCTTCCAGTAGTTTGGCAGACGCTTCGATCAACGTTTGGATCTTCGCTTCGATCTCCGCTTTATCTTCGCCTTTAAATACGCCTTCCAGCGCTTTCAGGGCATCTTCAATCGCCGTTTTATCGTTAGCAGCCAGCTTGTCGCCAGACTCTTCCAGCTGTTTACGGGTGCTGTGCAACAGGTGATCGCTCTGATTACGCGCCTGTACCAGCTCTTCAAACTTACGGTCAGCTTCCGCATTCGCTTCTGCATCGCGCACCATCTTCTGGATTTCATCTTCATTCAAGCCAGAAGAGGCTTTGATGGTGATGTTCTGCTCGCGGCCGCTGTTTTTGTCTTTAGCAGAAACATGCAGGATACCGTCAGCGTCGATGTCAAAGGTCACTTCGATCTGCGGCATACCGCGCGGTGCGTTCTGAATACCATCCAGGTTAAACTGACCCAGCGATTTGTTGTCGTGCGCACGTTTACGTTCACCCTGCAACACATGGATGGTTACTGCGGACTGGTTATCTTCCGCCGTAGAGAACACCTGGCTGTGTTTGGTCGGGATGGTGGTGTTCTTGGTAATCAGCGGCGTCATTACGCCACCCATGGTTTCGATACCCAGAGACAGCGGGGTAACGTCCAGCAACAACACGTCTTTAACGTCACCGGCCAACACACCGCCCTGCACCGCAGCACCGATCGCCACAGCTTCATCCGGGTTAACGTCTTTACGCGGTTCTTTGCCAAAGAAGTCAGCCACTTTCTTCTGTACCAGCGGCATACGGGTTTGACCACCCACCAGAATCACGTCCTGCACGTCAGAAACGGACAGCCCGGCATCCTGTAATGCAACTTTCAGCGGCTCCAGTGAACAGGTCACCAGTTCTTCTACCAGCGACTCCAACTTGGCGCGAGTCACTTTGATGTTCAGGTGTTTCGGACCGGTAGCATCCGCCGTGATGTACGGCAGGTTAACGTCGGTCTGTTGCGCAGAGGAAAGTTCAATTTTGGCTTTTTCTGCTGCTTCTTTCAGACGCTGCATCGCCAACGGATCGTTGCGCAGGTCGAAGCCTTGCTCTTTCTTAAACTCGTCAACCAGATAGTTGATCATACGGCTGTCGAAGTCTTCGCCACCCAGGTGGGTATCACCGTTGGTTGCCAGTACTTCAAAGGTTTTTTCGCCGTCAACTTCATCGATTTCGATGATGGAAATATCAAACGTACCGCCGCCCAGGTCGTAAACCGCAATGGTGCGGTTGCCAACTTCTTTATCAAGACCGTAGGCCAGCGCAGCCGCTGTCGGTTCGTTGATGATACGTTTTACTTCCAGACCCGCGATGCGGCCAGCATCTTTGGTGGCCTGACGTTGCGCATCGTTAAAATACGCCGGCACGGTGATAACCGCTTCAGTGATGGTTTCACCGAGGTAGTCTTCTGCCGTTTTCTTCATTTTTTTCAGCACTTCAGCAGAGATCTGCGGCGGTGCCATTTTCTGATCTTTCACTTCCAGCCAGGCGTCACCGTTATCTGCTGCAACGATGTTGTACGGCATGATGTTGGTATCACGCTGCACTTCTTCATCTTTGAAGCGACGGCCAATCAGACGCTTGATAGCAAACAGGGTGTTTTTCGGGTTAGTCACAGCCTGACGTTTAGCGGGCTGGCCAACCAGAATTTCACCATCTTGCGTATAAGCAATAATAGAAGGCGTTGTGCGATCGCCCTCGCTGTTTTCCAGTACTTTAACCTGCGTACCGTCCATAATCGCTACACAAGAGTTAGTTGTACCCAGGTCGATACCAATAATCTTACCCATCTAAACATCTCCACTAAAAAGTCGTATTCGGTGTGGTCGTTCAACCTACTATGCGGGCGAAAAGGGGATTTTCAACTCAACAAGGTGCAATTATTCAATTTTTGCCCTCACGAGGTCTCCTCATCCACACGGTGTTCTTTGATGTTCCAGGCAAATTCACTCTGCCCAGCACATCCCGTTACAAGAGGTTAAACCGTTTCGGTTGGAAATAAGATGGGGACAACAATTTACTCCTCAAGGGGGGGAGCGAAAAAAAATGCAGGCGATCCCCTTTATGATCAAACTATTCCTCTTGCGCCTTGTTGTATCCGCGCAATCGTCCCGCTATTATGCCGCGCCGCAATTAAAATTTTTTTTGAAAATTTCACCGTTGCGTTGTTTTTACTGTTACAGCGCTTTCACAGTTAAATAGCAAAGGTCTATCGGGACGACGAGCAAGGACAGCTCGCCAGAGATCAGGAAACACCGACAGAACGCGGCATCGAGCAAGCTACACAACTCCACTATTGTATTCTGAGGATTTATGCAAACGAACTCGCTGGCGAATCCCGGTCCGTTAGGACTGATGGGCTTCGGGATGACCACCATTCTTCTTAATCTGCATAACGCAGGCTTTTTCCCTCTTTCTTCTATTATTCTCAGCATGGGGATTTTCTACGGCGGCATCGCTCAGATCATCGCAGGGCTGTTGGAATACAAGAAAGGAAACACCTTTGGCGTGACCGCATTCACCTCTTACGGCGCATTCTGGCTGACGCTGGTCGGCATTTTGATGCTGCCGAAAATGGGCCTGGCAGAAGCCAGTGACGCACAGTTCCTCGGGGTGTTTCTGGGCCTGTGGGGCGTTTTCACCCTGTTTATGTTCTTCGGCACGCTGTGCGCCTGCATTTCCATAAACACCGGTGTCTCTTGCAACCAGCGACGCAAATACATGGCAAAGAAACCAAAGATACCGCCGAGGAAGAACGGAATACGCCAGCCGCCGCCGACAATCTGCTGCGGCGTTAATGTGCTATTGAGCAGTGTCGCAATCGCAGAACCGAGCAGAATACCGAGCGTCAGCCCCGCCGTCAGAATGCCACACGCCAGCCCAATGCGAGAACGCGACACGTGCTCAGAGACAAACACCCAGGCTCCCGGCACTTCACCGCCAATCGCAGCGCCTTGTAAAATACGCATCAACAGCAGCAATACTGGCGCAGCAATCCCCATACTTTCATAGGTCGGCAACATTCCCATGGCGAGCGTAGGCACCGCCATCAGGAAGATGCTCAGGCTGAACATCTTTTTACGTCCAACCAGATCGCCAAAGTGGGCCATGATGATGCCCCCCAACGGGCGGGCCAGATAGCCTGCGGCAAAGATGCCGAAGGTTTGCAACTGGCGCAGCCACTCAGGAATATCAGGCGGGAAGAACAGCTCGCCAATCACCGCAGCGAAAAATACGAAAATGATGAAATCGTAAAACTCCAACGCACCACCCAGCGCCGCCAGGGAGAGCGTTTTGTAATCCTGTCCGTTCAGTTGGCGCTGTTTGTGTGGCAAGGGCTGTGCTGACGATTGTTGTGATGAAAATGATTGTGATGGAGTGTTATCACCGTTCATAAGTTACCGAATAAGGCCAGAGTGAGAGAAAAATAATTTACCGTCTTTGTGTAAAGCTAAGATTACTATAACGGCTAAATTTTTACACTCCAGAGAAGCTGTAGCTTATGTTTAAAATGGCAAAATTTTAGCTTTTTGTGTCGCGAATCGTACTCTTTGGGCGAAATGCTGCTACTACATGCGGCTCAGTTTCGACATAAGGTCCTTCCAGCAACTGTATACAATACGGTACACTGGCAAAAATCCCTGGCACCACCACGTTTCCCGCATCATCTTTCAGCCCTTCCAGCGTCTCTTTGATGGATTTGGGCTGACCCGGCAGGTTCAGGATTAATGCCTGTTTACGAATAACCCCCACCTGACGCGATAAAATCGCCGTAGGCACAAAACGCAGGCTGATCTGGCGCATCTGCTCGCCGAAACCCGGCATTTCTCGATCGGCCACCGCCAGCGTGGCATCCGGCGTGACATCGCGCCGCGCCGGTCCCGTACCGCCGGTTGTCAGCACCAGATGACACTGACGCTCATCCACCAACTCACACAAAGCCTGCTCAATTAACGGCTGCTCATCGGGAATCAGGCGGGATTCCACCTCAAAGGGAGTGGTCAGCGCAGCGGCAAGCCACTCCTGTAATGCAGGGATGCCTTTATCCTGATATATCCCGCTTGAGGCTCGGTCGGAGATGGATAACAGGCCAATTCGCAATTCATTCATAGCAACATCTCTGTCAGTTAAAATCTGATTTTAACAATCTTTTTCATGCATGAGAGCAGCACATCGTTTAAGGCACTAGGTTATCAGCAATAATGTGAGATAAGCGGGTTTTTATGCCGCCAAAGGAAAAAGTTTGCGTTTATATTTAAAGTCACGGCCACTTAGCGCCGACACTGAGTATGTTAGCGCATTGCTGGCGGCAGCTGTACGCGCGAGTACCAAGGAAACGTTCATGGCCGGTCTGAAATATCAATTACTCAAACTCATCTCTCATCCGGTATCTGCGTTCTTCTTCTTTGGTTCCGTGGTTTTTTCTGCCGCCCTGTTCGTCATCTATCACGATCGTCAGGCTGAGTGGGATACTCAGCGACATAACCTTGATAGCATTATTAATATTTATCAATCCTATAACACCGGCGGTGAAGTCAAAGACAGTGACATTCGTTTTTTGACCGGCGATTTTACCCAAGTGCGCGTCAGGACGCTGGGCTTCAACACGCGCGACACACAGTCGGAATGCATCACCCACCTGTCACAATTGGATTTGACCTTCAATGACATGACCATCCTGCGCTTGTGCAAAGACAAGCTGCCCGCGATGGGGCAATATGCGGGCAAAGGAACCTACACCACCATTTTTCCGCTGATGTCGCCGCTGGACGAGCTGCACGGCGTTATCATCCGCACCACCGGCGTATTGAGTGAACCGACGCTCTATAAGACCGTAAGATCGTTCTCGTCTCTGCTCATTGCCGCATTTATGGCGTTACTCGCTGCCATGCTGGGCAGCGTGCTCTCTCTGTTTGCCAAAAAATACCTGATTGAGCTGCCCACCACCGCCCGCTACGACGATTTGACGGGCTACCTGCGCCGCGATGCCTTTTACCATGCGGTCAACAAGGTGCTGCAAATCGCCAATGTGACCCGGCGACCCACCTGCGTCATCCTGATCGATATCGATCATTTTAAAAATGTGAATGACACTCTGGGTCATGACGGCGGCGATGACGCGCTGAAAACCGTAGCCGCCATCCTGAAAAACTCGTTTCGCAAAGAGGAAATCTTCGGCCGTTTGGGCGGCGATGAATTCGCCATCGTTCTGCCCAATATCGCGCTGGATGACGCTTACTGGGTCGCTGAACGCGCAAGAGTGGCCGTGAGCAACGCTACCAGCGCCTCGTCTTCGGGCCAGAAGATGAAGCTCTCCGTCAGTATCGGTTTGGTGGAATATCACATCGCGCAAGAAGATCTTACCCAGGTGATGAAGCGTGCCGATGAGAAACTTTATCTGGCGAAACGTGAGCGTAACCGCGTTGCGCTATAGCCGGACCAAACGGCAACAACAAAAAGGCCGGAGAAACCCGGCTTTTGAGGTTACTGACAAACTGACCTACTCTCACCGTCATTCCCGCGCAGGCGGGAATCTCCTACAGATTACACGCGTTTCTTCTGGCAGAGATCCCCGGCTTTCGCCGAGGATGACGAAGGGGAAAGGCTCCCCCAGAGAAAACCCGGCCTTCTGCGTTGATTACAGCAGATCTTCAATCATTTTTTCCAGTTTGCCCTGATCGATAGCAAACTTACGGATACCGTCTGCCAGTTTATCAACGGCCATCGGGTCCTGATTGTGTTGCCAGTAGAACTCGGCTTCAGTCATTTTCGCAGGACGCGCTTTGATCTCACCGCTGTAAGCCAGTTTACGCGGCACATCGCCGGTGGATTCTGACAATTCTTTCAGCAATGCTGGCGCAATGGTCAGGCGATCACAGCCCGCCAGCTCAAGAATTTCGCCGCTGTTACGGAAGCTGGCCCCCATCACCACGGTTTCATAACCGTGCGCTTTGTAGTACTCGTAGATTTCAGTAACGGAGATAACGCCCGGATCTTCCTGCGGTGCATACTCTTTCTTATCCGTGTTGGCTTTGTACCAGTCCAGAATACGGCCCACAAACGGAGAGATCAGGAAGACACCCGCTTCCGCACAGGCACGCGCTTGTGCAAAAGAGAACAGCAGTGTCAGGTTACAGTTGATGCCTTCTTTTTCCAACTGCTCGGCGGCACGGATGCCCTGCCAGGTTGAAGCCAGCTTGATCAGAATGCGATCGTTACTGATGCCCGCATCGTTATAGAGTTTGATCAGATGCTTGGCTTTGGCAACGCTCGCTTCAGTATCATAAGAGAGGCGAGCATCCACTTCCGTGGAGATACGTCCAGGGATCAGTTTCAGGATTTCCAGACCAATATTGACGGCCAGTTTGTCCGTGGCATCGACAAGCTGCTGTTCCCGTTTGCTGCTCTGCTCACGCGCCCATTTCACCGCATCTTCAATCAAAGAGCGGTATTCAGGAATTTGCGCCGCGTTCAGAATCAGGGAAGGGTTGGTGGTAGCATCCTGCGGTTTGTAGAGCTTCATCGCGGCGATATCACCGGTATCAGCCACGACCGTGGTCAATTGGCGTAAGGAAGTCAGTTTATCCGTCATGTTGGCATATCTCGTTGTGGGTATATGAACGTCGCCTTGTGTTTCTTACTGATCGTTTATGTTTCGATAATAACACGCACCGCCCTCCGTGCAAGACAGCCTTTTCCTGTTACAGCCATCGCCCCTTTTTTCCGTGTTTTTTGCTACAGTACTTGCAATAAAAACAGGGGAGCCATGCCATGTTGATCACCATTTCGCCAGCGAAAACGCTAGATTACACCAGTCCGTTAGCCACCGAGCGTTACACACAGCCCGCGTTGCTGGACCTCGCCAGCGAACTGATCGCCCAATGTAAACGGCTCACACCGGCACAGATCGCCTCGTTGATGGGCATCAGTGACAAACTGGCGGATCTCAACGCGGTACGCTTTAGTGAATGGCAGCCCCATTTCACCCCCGACAATGCACGCCAGGCCCTGTTGGCCTTCAAAGGCGACGTGTATACCGGGATTGCCGCAGAAGATTTCAGCGAGGAGGATTTCGATTTTGCCCAGCAGCATCTGCGCATGTTATCCGGGCTGTATGGCGTACTACGCCCGTTGGATCTGATGCAACCCTATCGTCTGGAAATGGGCACGCGGCTGGAGAACAAGGCTGGCAAAGATCTTTATCATTTCTGGGGCGATACCATCACTCAGCCCCTCAATCAGGCACTACAGGCGCAGGGGGATGACATTCTTGTCAACCTGGCGTCTGATGAATACTTCAAATCCGTCAATGTCAAAAAGCTCAACGCTACGCTGATAAAACCGGTGTTTCTGGATGAGAAAAACGGCACGTTCAAGGTGATCAGCTTCTACGCCAAAAAGGCACGCGGTTTGATGAGCCGTTTTATTATCAAAAACCGGCTGACGCAGGTTGAGCAACTGCACGATTTCAATCTGGAAGGTTACTTCTTTGCGGAATATGGCGCGACCAGGCAGGAATTGATCTTTAAACGCCACGCGCAGTGAAGGTTATCGTTCCCCGCACTGCGCGGGGAACCATGAACAACGACTGTTATAAAAACAACGCTTATAACAACAACGTTTATAACAACAGGGGTTATTCCGGCAACGCCATCAGGAACTGACGCAGTTGCGCGAAATCGGGTGCAAAGTTGTGCGAGAGCAATTCCAGATCCGCACGCTGCGCCAGCGCTTCCGGCAGATACAGCGTTTTACCCAGAATCTCTTCTACGCTCTCTTTGAATTTCGCCGGATGCGCCGTCCCCAGGAACAAGCCGAACTCGCCTGGCTGAAGTTGGTCGCGCAGCAGACGATAAGCAATGGCCGCATGCGGTTCGGAGGTGTAGCCCAGCGCTTCCAGTTCATGCATGGTCGCTTTGGTAACGTCATCACTCACCGCACCAAATCCCAGCGTTGGCAGCGCCCAGTTTTTACGACGGAACAGTTCCTCGACGCGCGGCCAGTTGTTCGGCTGGCTGACATCCATGGCGTTAGACAGCGTTGCTACTGTCGGGTTGGGAGCCCATTCGCCGTTGCTGAGATAACGCGGCACGGTGTCATTGGCATTGGTGGCAGCGATAAAGCGCTTGATCGGTAAGCCAAGGGATTTTGCCAACAGACCGGCGGTCAAATCACCGAAGTTGCCACTCGGCACCGACACCACCAGTTGCTGACGCGCGGCGGCAGGCAACTGCGCCACGGCTTCAAAGTAATAGCAGATTTGTGCCAGCAAGCGGCTGATATTGATGGAGTTGGCTGAGTTCAAGCCAATAGCCTGTTTCAATTCTTCATCGTCAAACGCCTGCTTCACCAGCGCCTGACACGCATCGAAATCGCTGTCGATCGCGATGGTATGGATGTTGCCACCCAGCGTACAGAACAGCTTCTCCTGCAACGGGCTGATTTTGCCGCGTGGATACAGAATCACCACGCGCACGTTCTCCAGACCGTAAAACGCGTGCGCGACCGCCGCACCGGTATCACCGGAGGTTGCCGTCAAAATGGTGACTTTTTCTCCGTTGGAGACCTGTGCCAGCATTTGCGCCATAAAGCGCCCGCCAAAATCCTTAAACGCCAGCGTCGGGCCGTGGAACAGCTCCAGAGAGGCAATGTCTTCAGAGACCGTGGCAATCGGAGCAGGGAAGGTAAATGCCGCTTTAACGCGTTGATAAACGGTTTCCGGCGCAATCTCATCACCCAGATAGGCAGAAAGAATGCGGCTGCTGCGCGTAACCAGATCCAGTTCCAGCAGGTCATCGATTTCCGTCGAACTGAACTCAGGCAGTTCCAGCGGGAAGAACAGCCCTTGCTGGCGTCCAAGCCCCTGTTTGATCGCCTGCGCGAAGCTGACCTGCTCATTGTGATCTTTTAAGTTGTAAAGTTTCATGCCTTATCCCAATTGACGTGCGCCTGTCGTGTCCAGACGGCAAATATGAACAAACCCTTCATCGTTCTGCAAATAGTTATCTTGCAGCCAACTGGCCAGACGCTGCGCCTTTTCCATATCGTCGCACACGGAAAACAGCGTCGGCCCTGAACCGGAGATACCGCACGCCAGCGCACCGATATCATTTGCCGCCTGACGCGCCTCGGCAAACCCAGGCAGCAGACGCGTACGGTACGGCTCGGCGATCACATCCTGCATCAACGCCGCCGCCAGCGCAGGCTGACGTGTGTGACAAGCGTGAATAAAGCCCGCCAGATAACGGCCATGGCTGATGCAATCCTGACGGCGATACTGTGCCGGCAGAATGGCACGTGCTTCCGCAGTTGACACTTTGATCCCCGGATAGGCCATGACCCACAGCCAATCGTCAAACGCAGGCACTGGCTGGCTGATGATGCCGTTTTGCTCGATCATCAGTTGAATACCGCCCAGGAAGCACGGCGCGACATTATCGTAGTGCACGCTGCCAGAAATACGCCCTTCCAGCTCACCCATCAGCGCCAGCAAACGCGTATCATCCAGCGGTTTGCCACAAAATTCGTTCATCGCCATCAGACCGGCAACCACGGAACAGGCACTGGACCCCAGACCCGAGCCGATCGGCATGTTCTTTTCCAGCGTCATAGCGACAGGAATGGTTTTCCCCACTTCCTGACAAAACCGCTCCCAACACTGGTAGACAATGTTCTCTTTCGGTTCACTCGGCAGTTTGCCGACAAAACGGCCTTCATTGCGTAAGCTGAAGCGCTCAGCGGCCGTTACGGTCACGCAATTGCCCAACAGTGAGCCATCAACAGGCGTAACCGCCGCGCCCAGTACATCAAACCCAACGCTGACGTTGCCGATCGACGCGGGCGCATAAATTTTAACCATCATTATACTCCTGACTTCCATGACAGCGTGCGCAACAGATCGGCAAACACACCGGCCGCTGTCACATCATTACCCGCGCCATAACCGCGCAGCACCAGCGGCAATGGCTGGTAATACTGGCTATAGAACGCCAGCGCATTCTCACCGTCTTTTACTTTGAACAGCGGATCGTTACCGCCCACTGCACTAATTTGCACTTTGCAGCGCCCTTCTTCAATCACGCCGACATAACGCAACACTTTACCTGCTTCCCGCGCTTGCGCCACTTTTTCACTGAATTGCGCATCCAGCTCTGGTAAACGCGCCATAAAGGTATCGACATTGCCCGAAGCATCAAAGGACGGCAGCAACACCGACTCCACATCGATATCGGCCAGTTCCAGCTTATAGCCCGCTTCACGAGCCAGAATCAACAGCTTGCGCGCCACATCCATGCCGGACAGATCGTCACGCGGATCGGGCTCGGTGTAACCATTGGCTTTCGCCTGCAACGTCGCCTGCGACAAGCTCATCCCTTCATCCAGCTTACCGAAGATAAAGGAGAGCGACCCCGAGAGGATCCCGGTGAAACGCAGCAACTCATCCCCGGCATTCAACAGGTTTTGCAGGTTTTCAATCACCGGAAGTCCGGCACCAACGTTGGTGTCATACAGGAACTTACGGCGTGATTTACCGGCAGCGCTGCGCAGTTGCTGGTAATAGCTCATGGAACCGGTGTTAGCCTTTTTGTTTGGCGTGACGACATGGAAGCCATCGGCCAGGAAGTCAGCATACTGATCGGCCACCGCCTGATTAGAGGTACAGTCCACGATAACCGGGTTAAGCAGATGGTACTCTTTCACCAGACGAATCAGACGACCCAGATTAAAGGGTTCGCGTGCCTCATTCAGCGCTTCACGCCATGAATCCAGCGCAATGCCGTTAATATTGGTCAGCAAGGCTTTGGAGTTGGCAATACCACAGACGCGCAGATCGATATGTTTCTGCTTCAGCCACGGCTGCTGGCGGTGAATCTGCTCCAGCAAGGCGCCGCCTACGCCGCCTACGCCGATAACGAACACATCGATCACCTGATCGGTATTAAACAACATCTGGTGCGCCACACGCACGCCAGTCACCGCCACGTCGTTATCCACCACCACAGAGATGGAGCGCTCAGAGGAACCCTGCGCAATCGCGATGATGTTGATATTGGCACTGGCCAATGCGGAGAACAGGCGGGCAGAGAGGCCGCGAAGCGTGCGCATACCGTCGCCCACCACGGAAATGATCGCCAGACGTTCGGTGATATCCAGCGGCTCCAGCACGCCGTCTTTCAGTTCCAGATAGACTTCATCTTCCAGCGTTTTCTTGGAACGGGCCAGTTCGCTTTGCGACACGCAGAAGCTGATACTGTACTCGGAAGAGGACTGCGTGATCAGCACCACCGAGATGCCCGCACGGGACATCGCCGCAAACACGCGCTCTGCCATCCCCACCATGCCTTTCATACCTGGGCCGGAGACGTTAAACATCGCCATATTGTTCAGGTTGGTGATGCCTTTTACTGGATATTGGGTATCGGTACTATCCAGACCAATCAGTGTGCCGGGCGCTTGAGGGTTTTCGGTATTTTTAATCAGGCAGGGAATTTGGAACTGGGCGATGGGGGCGATGGTGCGGGGGTGCAGCACTTTGGCGCCGAAGTAGGAAAGCTCCATCGCTTCCTGATACGACATTGACTTCAGCAGTCTCGCATCAGGCACCTGACGCGGGTCACAAGTATACACACCGTCCACGTCAGTCCAGATTTCACAACAATCGGCGCGTAAACAAGCGGCCAACACGGTGGCAGAGTAGTCAGAACCGTTGCGGCCTAGTACCACCAGTTCCCCTTTATCATTACCCGCCGTGAATCCCGCCATCAGAATCACGTGATCGGAAGGAATGCCTTGCTCGGCGATACGGCGCGTGGATTCCGCGATATCCACGGTAGACTCCAGATAATGCCCCTGCGCCAGCAAGCGTTTTACCGGATCGATAACCGATACCTTATAACCGCGCGCCTGGAATACCGCTTCCATGATGGCAATGGAGAGTTTCTCGCCACGGCAGATGATACTGGCGTTGACGCTGTCCGGGCACTGCCCCAGCAGTGAAATGCCGTGCAGAACCTGCTTCAGTTGACCCAGCTCTTGTTGTACCAGCGTGGACAAGCGTTCATACGGGAAACCCGGCTGGGATTCCGCCAGCCCTTTTAGCAGAGAAGAAAAGATAGTTTCGGCATCGTTGATATGCGGCAGAATATCTTGGCCCGCAACGGTTTTATCAAGCATCGCCACCAGGTGGTTGGTGATTTTCGCAGGGGCAGACAGTACGGTGGCTACCTGCCCCTGACGCGCATTGCTCTCGATGATATCGGCAACGCGCGCAAAACGCGCCGCATTTGCCACGGAAGTCCCGCCAAATTTCAACACTCGCATTTTTATCTCTTCTCCTGAGTTTCAGTCACCAAAACGCGCTGTGCGCTTTTGGCTGCCGCTGCTGGCGGCCCGGGTCGGCGGAGCCTGCTCTTCGCCGTAAAAAAAAGCCCGCACTGTTTAGGTGCGGGCTTTTTCAGATTCTTTTCTACGCGTCAGCCCGCACCGTTACTGGTAGTAATGGTGGTGGTAATAATGGTGGTGGTCAGGCTGATTTGACGCATGCGTAAAGGACTCTCGATCAACAAATCGATTTCTATCCTCTATTAGTTAAGGCAATCGCGACATGAAGTCAATGGATTTCTTTTTTTCATCTCACTTAAGTGCCTTCTCAATATCGTGTAGCAGCGTATGCAGCATGGCGGTATCGCGTTGCTGTAACAGCCCGATGCGTTGCATTAGCCAATCACGCAGTTTTTCGCCATCGTCTACCTGCAACGTCACCAACAGCTTTTCCAGCCGATGACGCAGCGCCACCAATTGCCCAGCTTGAGCGGCTTCGGCAGTCTCTGCCTGTACCTGCATCAGTTGCGCCAACTGGTAACAATAGACCATGACGGCCTGCCCTAAATTTAGGGACGGGTAATCTGCCTGCATCGGCACACCCGTCAATATATCTGCCAGCGCCAATTCATCGTTGGTGAGGCCAGAATCTTCACGGCCAAACACCAGCGCTGCCGAACCGACCCACTGCTGTTTCTCCTGCATCAGCCCGAGCAATTCTGTCGGCGTGCAGTAATAGTGAAACCTGGCTCGCGAGCGCGCCGTCGTCGCGACGGTAAAATCCACGTCGGCCAATGCATCAGCCAGCGTAGGGTAGCAGGTCACATTATCCAGAATATCACCGGCCCCGTGCGCCACCCGGCGTGCACCTGGCTCAAGGTGCGCCTGACTGTCAACAATACGCAGTGAATGAAATCCCATGGTTTTCATGGCCCTGGCTGCCGCCCCCACGTTCTCTGGGCGAGCTGGCGCGACCAGCACAATAAAAAACTGCACAAAACCTCCAAAGAAGAGAAAATGGCTGACGAACGTGCGATACCCGGTATGCGCCGTCCCCCACGCCGTCGTTTAATTTAACATAAATGAAACATTCGAGCGTCACCTTACGGTAAAAAATGCGGGTCAGGCTTAAAAAGGGATAAAAACCAAAAAATCATTACATATGCTTTAATATCAATGCATTATATAATGACCATCGCTAGATGACGTTCCGTGTTCGTTGCGGTCGCTTGCGCTGCTGAATCGTATCCAAATCAGGCAGATTGTGACTTAAGCTGGCAATCTTATAAGTATTTTTCACAAAATAGTTAACGTGCTACAATGAAATTTGATATATGTCAACGGAACCGTAGATTTGTGAGCGATCAAAATCGGCGCTTACTGTTACGTTGCTGTTAATAAGGTTAAACTATGCACCACTTTAGGCGTAGTTGAGTTAGCCTGATTATCATCTGATATCGCCGGTTATCACGTAGAAAGCACTGGCGCTGCCCGCGCAACTGATTCACGCGGAATTTTGTCAGCGTCAGGCAACCGATACGCGGAGATGTCGTTGCTGTAGCAACGTGCCGCATCGGGTGAAGTCAGGCATGCGCCAGGAACGTATTTGCGTACTTTAGTCTACATTGCGAGTGTGAGCGTGTCCTTTGCGCCCCAAGCTCCGGTAAGAGCCCTATAACCTCGCACCGCGCGTACGGGCACGAAAAGACCGATGGCGACTTCTGTACTTCCGAATTCTATAATTAGTTGGCAATTTTAGGTAGCAAACATGCAGACCCCGCACATTCTTATTGTCGAAGACGAGTTGGTAACTCGCAACACCCTCAAGAGCATCTTTGAGGCTGAAGGATATGTCGTTCACGAAGCCACTGACGGCGCTGAGATGCACCATATCCTGTCCGAACATGATATCAATCTGGTGATCATGGACATCAATCTGCCCGGTAAAAATGGCCTGCTGTTGGCACGCGAACTGCGTGAACAGGCCAGCGTCGCGCTGATGTTCCTGACCGGACGTGATAACGAAGTGGATAAGATCCTCGGCCTGGAAATCGGTGCGGATGATTACATCACCAAACCGTTTAACCCACGTGAGTTGACTATCCGTGCGCGTAATTTGCTGTCCCGTACCATGAATTTGGGCGGTGTGAGCGAAGAGCGTCGTCTGGTAGAAAGCTACCGCTTCAATGGTTGGGAACTGGACATCAACAGCCGTTCGCTGATTAGCCCAGCGGGTGAGCAGTACAAACTGCCGCGCAGCGAGTTCCGTGCGATGCTGCACTTCTGCGAAAACCCCGGCAAGATTCAGACCCGTGCCGAGCTGTTGAAGAAAATGACCGGCCGCGAGCTGAAACCGCACGACCGCACAATGGACGTGACGATTCGCCGCATCCGTAAGCATTTCGAATCCACTGCCGATACGCCTGAAATCATCGCGACCATTCATGGCGAAGGCTACCGTTTCTGCGGCGATCTGGAAGACTAACGTCGCGCCGCCAGTGACTAAAAAAGGCCAAAACCCTCTGGTTTCGGCCTTTTTTCTATATCAGCACCGATTATTCCCTAAGACACTACTCGCTCTTGCACCAGGGAATGTCGGCACCGCGCCCAAGGCGTTTTTTGGCGAGCCGTCGACCAAACGATCGGAGTACGTCAGGTAGACCAGGGCGTTGCGCTTTTCATCATAGAAACGAACCACCTGAAGTTTTTTGAACACCAGTGACGTGCGCTTTTGGAACACCACCGTGCCACTATCATCACTTTTCTTTATCTTATCCGACAGCGTAATCGGCCCAACCTGCTGGCAGGAAATGGCCGCATCGGAGGTATCCTCTGCCAAGCCTAACCCCCCTTTGATACCGCCGGTTTTAGCACGGCTCAAATAGCAGGTCACGTTCGCAACATCACGATCATCAAAGGATTCCACCACAATTTTATGGTCTGGCCCCAGCAGTTTGAAAACCGTATCTACAGAACCAATCTGTTCCGCCCTGGCGACGCTAGCTACGCCCAACAACGCGAAACAGGCTCCCATGATTAATGCGTTTTTCATCGATATTTCTCTCTGTCTGGAAACAAGTTACAGGGGCTTTTTCCCCTCTGACGATGCCGTTACTAGATATAGGGCTAAAGTATGCAAATTTCACCTGATTGTTTGTATAAATTATTCAAAAATCTTAAGCGGTGACAACAGCAAAAAGTTGCTATGATGCCTGATCTCTATGCGCTTCGTGCTTTGTGTGTTCTATCGAGGATGTTCTATGGATCAAGCCAGTATCATACGTGACCTGCTCAATTGGCTGGAAAACCATCTTGACCAGCCACCGTCGCTGGATAACGTGGCAGCAAAAGCCGGCTACTCCAAATGGCACCTGCAACGTATGTTCAAAGATGTCACTGGGCACGCCATCGGCGCGTATATTCGCGCACGCCGGTTGACCAAAGCCGCGATGGCACTGTGTATGACCGGTAGACCGATCCTTGATATCGCGCTGCAATACCGCTTCGATTCACAGCAAACCTTCACCCGCGCTTTTAAAAAGCAGTTTGCACAGACGCCAGCCTCTTACCGCCGTGCCGAAGAGTAGAATACCTATGGTATTCGCCCTCCTTTGCGCCTGGATGAATTTACGCTGCCGCAGCCCGAATTTGTCACACTGCCAGATACGCAACTTGTGGGTGTCACGCAAAACTGCAACTGTTCTCTGGAGCAGATCTGTAATTTCCGCACGGAAATGCGCGTGCACTTCTGGCGGCAGTATCTGGGCGAGGCCAAGTGCATTCCCCCCTTGCTGTATGGCTTGCACCACGCCCGTCCGAGCAAGGATAAAGAAGACGAGCATGATGTGCTCTATACCACTGAGGTGGAGCCGGAGCACGTTCCTGAAGGGGTTCACCCCGGCGAGCCGATTACGCTCCCCGGCGGCGAGTATGCCTTGTTCGTCTATGAAGGCCCCACGGATGCGCTACAGGATTTCATTATCAGCCTGTACGATACCTGTCTGCCCACCTTCGAGCTGACGCGTCGCGATGGCTGTGACGCAGAGCGTTTTACCCCGAATAGGACGAAAGAAGACGGACCACCGAAAGTGATCCGCTGCGAATACCTGATCCCTATCCGTCTCTAAGCGCGCACACCGTTAACGCTGGAGTTCATCCAATGCCGGGGTATCAAGATGAGAAACATCCCCGGCGGTTTCCACGACCCAGCCGGACGCCAACCACGGGCTCTGCTGATAATCGATGCGGAGCGAGCAGTTACGCAACCGCAAACGACGTTCCGCGCTGGCGGGCAGCCCAAGTATGGTGCTTAACAAGCAGCCGAGGGCCATACCATGACTGACCAGCAGCGGACGACTGCCAGGCGGCAGCGCCAGACAGCGATCGAGCACCTGATGCATACGCGTTGCCATCTCCGCCATGGATTCCCCTTTGGGAATGCGGCCATCCGGCGTACCGTCCACCAGTTGCTTGCGCCAGGTTTCCTCCTGCGGGCTGAGCGTGTCTATGTCACGCATTTCCAGCACTCCCATATTCAGCTCACGCAAATTAGGGTCTTCAACCACTTCACAGTGGTGGTAAGACTGCGCAATAATCTCGGTAGTGCGGCGCGTCCTCCCTAAATCGCTGGTAAAGATATGCGTGATGCCTAGCGTTTTAACACGGTTCGCAACCTGATAGACCTGCTGTTCGCCTTGTGCGGTCAACGGGCTGTCGGATTGTCCCTGAATACGCCGAGCTACGTTCCATTCCGTTTCACCGTGGCGAACAAGATATACCTGTAACATCGCTTTTTTCCATTATACTGCGTCAAATTAACTAAAAGAGTATGAACCGTTATGTACCATGTTGTCGCTGCCACTACCAACCCGGCAAAAATTAAGGCTATTACACTCGCATTCACGGATGTCTTTGGCGAAGAAAACTGTCGCATCGAAGGTGTTGATGTCGACAGCGGCGTTTCTCATCAGCCCCTGGGTTCCACCGAAACGCGTACCGGAGCTCGCAACCGCGTTATGCGCGCCCGTCAGGTTCGGCCCGAGGCCAATTTCTGGGTCGGCGTCGAAGCTGGCATTGAAGAGAGCATGACGTTCGCCTGGATGGTGATTGAAAACCCACATCTGCGTGGTGAATCACGCTCCGCCAGCCTGGTGCTGCCGGAAAGTATATTACAAGGAATCAAGGAAGGAAGAGAGCTGGGAGACGAAATGGCACGTTTGACCGGCATTCAGGACATTAAACATCAGGGCGGTGCGATTGGGGTGTTCACCGACGGTAAACTGACGCGCACCAGCGTCTACTATCAGGCACTGTTGTTAGCGTTGGTACCCTTCCACAACCCCATTTACAGCCAGCCGAGCTAGCCCGTTTAAGGGGCGCGATGCCCCTTAACCTCTACGACATCCCACAGACCTATTTGCCCTCAGGCAGCAGTTGTGCGTACAGCCACTGTTTCAGCGCGGGCGATGCCGCTTTTAAACTGTTAGATCCTCGCGTGATGGTAGCAATACCGGCACCCAATTCGTTTTTCAATTCACGCTGGCTCATCTCTCCTCGCATCAACTCCTGAATAATGCGCACACGCGTAGCAAGCGCCGTGCGTTCGTCCGGCGTCAACAACAGTTGCAACAGAGGGTGATGCAGATCTTCCGCCACGGAGAGCTTCAATAGCTCAACAAACTTGAGCCAATCTTCATTGCCGTGTTCGGAAAGCGCGGGATCGGTATGTGATAAAGGGGTCATAGCGGGCTGCCATACTCGTTAACGAGTACAGCAGCATAGCATAATCATTGGGAAATCACCGATATCGTGAGTGAAAAATCGCATCGGTAACGCAACACCTAGTAACGCTGTCCCCACTCTGCTGACGTCAATACGCTGTCATTCTGATGCAGGAAGTAGCGATAAAAGGCATCGTAGGCCAGCACGTTTTTCACATAGCCACGCGTTTCGGTAAACGGAATGCTTTCAATAAAGGCAACCGGATCGAGACGCCTTGCGCTGTTTTTCAGCCAGGTATTCACGCGCGAAGGACCGGCGTTATAGGCTGCACTGGCAAGGATACGGTTGTTATTGAAGGTCTGATATACATCATCCAGATAAGTGGTGCCCAACAGAATATTGGTTTCGGGATCGAACAGCTGGCTGCTGTTGACATAGCCGCTCAGGTTGCCCTTTTTCGCGGTATGCTGCGCGGTGGCCGGCATCAGTTGCATCAGGCCGGAGGCACCGACCGGAGAGCGCGCCTGCGGGTTCCAGGCGCTTTCCTGGCGGGCAATCGCCATCGCATAGCTCTGTTGAATGGCACGCCCTTGCGTCATTCGCTGGAAGGTGTCGCGCCATGCCAGAGGGAAACGTTCTTCCAGATTGTCCCACAGCTTAGCCACAATGGTCGCCTGCACGCTGAGGTCAGCCCAGCCTTGATCAAACGCGTAACGCGCTAACGCCCCTTGACGCGGCTTATCGCTGTTCGCCACCAGTTCCCCCCATTCGCTACGCGCCAGATTGTCCATGTTCCAGTACATCAATTCGCGCACGCGCGCAATTTCCGGCCGTTGCGCCAGGGTTTTATCCGGGATGGACGAGGTAATGGTCAACGAATAAGGGATACCGAGCTTCTGCGCGGCAACCATCGGGTAGAAGCCCCGTCCCTGCATCAGCGATCGCAGTATGGCTTCCCCATCCTGACGCTGCCCGTTATCTAACAGCAACATCGCTTGCCAGTAGCGCCACTCATCTTTCTGTAACGCCTCAGCCGGAAGTTTCGCGAGCCAGAAGCGCAGCCCCGCTTTATCCCCCTCTCCGAGCGTCATACGTACCCTGCGTTCAATCAGGCTGGTGGATTGGCTGCGCTGCGTAACAGCATCACGCCAGGCGGCCTGTTCTGGAGTCGCACCGGTTCCCATCCAACGCCAGGCCACCGCTTCTTCCATCTCGCGGCTATCGGCTTCGCTCATTTTTTGCAGCCGCTCCAATACGCTGATGAGCGCACGGGCCCCCTCTTCATCCTGTCGAGCCAGTTGGCGGAAGGCGACCAGCGTGGCATTGCGCGTAAAATCGGTTGGCCCCACGCTGCGTGCGAAGCGCTCTACGGTTTTGGGGTCATTCTGTAACTTCATCAACGCATCGCTGATGGTACGGTAATCAGGCGGAAGCTGTTTCACCAGATAGTTCACCAGCCCGGTGCTGCCTTCGTTCATTGCCAGCCGAATGCGCTCCAGTACGGCGATCGGCGTTTTTTCACCGGCGGCTTCCCAGACGGCAAACAGCTTATCGCAAGTGGTAGGCAGCGAACGGCCGGTCAGCCAGATGGCCTTTGCTTCATCCCACACGCCCTGACGCTGCCCCGTTGCGAAGCGGGCATAGAGGTGATTACAGTGCGCCGCAACCGGTTTGGGTGAGGTGGGCGCAAACGCCAGCAAGCCCGCCCAATCCTCGCGGCGCGCCAGTTCATTCACAAACAGGGATTTCAGATTACGCGCAGGTGGTAACGTTGGATAACGCGCCGAGAATGCGCTAACGTCGCTGCTGCTCACCTGCCCCAGCGATTGTGTTAACGCGCGGTATTCCAGATAAGGATAAAGCGGGTAATCGCGCAAGGTTGGCATCAACGCCTGCACGGTATCCATCTGATTACTGTCCCACGCCTGCTTAACCTGCTGATAGCGCTGGCGTTGAGCATCCAGCGTATCCGCCATGGCTGAGCTTGTAACCCCCGCCAGACACAGGATGGCAATGCGCGCCCAGCGCCCCATGTTACCCTTCATCCAACCACCTCATCCCAAACGGTTATCGACATGCAATGTGCACATCACTGATACATTTCGCCTTAGAATGCTGCTGTCAGTGCAAACAGGGTGTTCGCATCAGCAAAATTTGCATCATCCAGACGACATTTGCTGCCCTCCAGTATGGCACAGGATGCGCGGCGGCGACGTAAAAGGGAATAAAATATCAAGCAACGTAAGGATAACCGTTTATAAATTCCGGGTAGGACGCTGTGCGCCAAAACGCAGCCCTTAGAGCCATTTCACAGAGTGACAGACAGTAAGGGATGATGGCTGGGATCGCACGGCGAAACCAGCTACACTCCGCATCAACATAACGATAAATCGAAGAGGGCGACGCCCCACCTTCATCGTTAACCTCGATGCAGCGCGGGCTACGCACTGCATCCTTTAACCCATAGAGAGGCGAAGTCGCAACGTGGCTCAATACGTCTATACCATGCACCGCGTCGGCAAAATGGTTCCGCCGAAGCGCCATATTTTAAAGAATATCTCCCTCAGCTTCTTCCCAGGCGCAAAAATTGGCGTGCTGGGCCTGAACGGCGCAGGGAAATCCACCCTGCTGCGTATCATGGCTGGGATCGATAAAGACATCGAAGGGGAAGCGCGCCCGCAACCCGGCATCAAAATCGGCTATTTGCCACAGGAGCCGCAGCTCAACCCGGAACACACAGTACGTGAATCCGTCGAAGAAGCGGTATCGGAAGTGGTCGGTGCGCTCAAACGTCTGGATGAAGTGTATGCTCTGTACGCCGATCCGGATGCCGACTTCGACAAGCTGGCGGCGGAACAGGGTAAGCTGGAAGAGATCATTCAGGCGCACGACGGCCATAATCTGGATAACCAGTTAGAACGCGCTGCCGATGCGCTGCGCCTGCCGGAATGGGATGCCAAAATCGCCAAACTGTCCGGGGGCGAGCGCCGTCGCGTGGCGCTGTGTCGTCTGCTGTTGGAAAAACCAGACATGCTGCTGCTCGACGAACCGACCAACCACCTGGATGCGGAGTCCGTGGCCTGGCTGGAACGCTTCCTGCACGACTTCGAAGGCACCGTGGTAGCCATCACCCACGACCGTTACTTCCTCGATAACGTGGCTGGCTGGATTCTGGAACTGGACCGCGGCGAAGGCATTCCGTGGGAAGGCAACTACTCTTCCTGGCTGGAGCAAAAAGATCAACGTCTGGCGCAGGAAGCCTCTCAGGAAGCGGCTCGCCGTAAATCCATTGAGAAAGAGCTGGAGTGGGTGCGCCAGGGTGCCAAAGGCCGTCAGGCCAAGGGCAAAGCCCGTTTGGCTCGCTTTGAAGAGCTTAACAGCACCGAATACCAGAAACGTAACGAAACCAACGAACTGTTTATTCCACCAGGTCCACGTCTGGGCGACAAAGTGGTGGAAGTCACCAACCTGAGCAAAGCCTACGGTGAGCGCCAACTGATTGATGGCCTGTCGTTCGCGGTGCCCAAAGGGGCGATTGTTGGAATTATCGGCCCGAACGGTGCTGGTAAATCAACGCTGTTCCGTATGATGTCCGGTCAAGAACAGCCCGATGGCGGTACTATCGAACTGGGCGAAACGGTAAAACTGGCGTCGGTCGATCAGTTCCGTGACAGCATGGACAACAGCAAAACCGTGTGGGAAGAAGTCTCCGGCGGGCTGGACATCATGCGTATTGGTACCACCGAGATGCCGAGTCGCGCCTATGTTGGTCGTTTTAACTTTAAAGGTACCGATCAGGGCAAACGCGTCGGCGAACTGTCCGGCGGTGAGCGCGGTCGTCTGCACCTGGCGAAGCTGCTGCAAGTCGGTGGCAACGTGCTGCTTCTCGATGAACCGACCAACGACCTGGATATTGAAACCCTGCGCGCGCTGGAAAACGCACTGCTGGAGTTTCCCGGCTGCGCCATGGTCATTTCCCACGACCGTTGGTTCCTTGACCGTATTGCTACCCACATTCTGGATTATCAGGATGAAGGCAAGGTGGAGTTTTTCGAAGGTAACTTCACCGAGTACGAAGAATACAAGAAACGCACGCTGGGCGCAGACGCACTGGAACCTCACCGCATCAAGTACAAGCGTATCGCGAAGTAATGAGCTGTTAGCGCCAGGTAGTAAAATATCTCTTCATATCAAACGCCTAGGTTATTGCCGGGGCGTTTTTTTATGGTGATTGCCGCTCAATCGCGATCAAAAGGTTTCCCAATTCTGATTGTCATCCGGCTTGACCCGTTTTGTGCCTGCCGCAGGCAACGCAGGGTTGCTGCGCACTGACGTTGGCGCAGCAGCGCCCGTCGAGGCTGCCAGCGCGCGGGTGGGCACTGACAAAGCTATCTGGAATACCGCAACCGCCTGCGTTAAACGCCCGGCCTGATCCTCCAGCGATACCGCCGCCGCAGAGGCCTCCTGCACCAACGTCGCATTCTGCTGCACTGCACTATCCATTTCCGACACCGCCTGACTCACCTGGCTGATACCCCGACTCTGTTCATCAGACGCGGAAGCGATTTCCCTCATGATGTCGGTCACGCTGGTGACCGCCTGAACGATCTCACCCATGGTTTCTCCCGCCTGTGACACCAGATGCGCGCCGGTATCAACCAGGCGACCTGACTCACCGATCAGGGATTCAATCTCTTTTGCCGCCTGTGCACTGCGCTGCGCCAGGCTGCGCACTTCACCGGCCACCACGGCAAACCCGTGCCCTTGCTCACCGGCACGGGCGGCTTCAACGGCGGCATTCAGAGCCAGAATGTTGGTCTGGAAAGCAATGCTGTTAATCACGGAGGTAATGTCCGCAATCTTGCGTGAACTGGTAGAAATATCGCTCATGGTGGTCACCACGTTATTCACGATATCACCGCCCTTCTCCGCTTTGGTTGAGGCATTTTTCGCCAGTTGGCTGGCATGGTGGGCGTTATCGGAGTTTTGTTTCACCGTAGCCGTCAGTTGTTCCATACTGGCGGCCGTCTCTTCTAGCGCGGCGGCCTGCTGCTCCGTGAGTGAGGAGAGATCGATGTTACCCGCAGAAATTTCCGTGGCCCCCAGATGAATCGCCGTTGCCCCTTCGCGCACCACACTAACCGTTTCTGCCAATGCGGCCTGCATATTCTGGACATTCTGTCCCAGAATACCGATTTCGTTACGCCCCATCTCACTAGCACTTTGGGTTAAATCCCCGGCGGCAATACGTTGAATGCGCGTCACCAACCGATCCAGCGGAGCCAGTAATGCATTGCGGATAATCACGTAGATGATCGCAGCCATCACAATGGAAGCCACAAAGGAGAGCGCCATCAGCATAAAGCCCCGGCGCGAATTGGCCTCGGCGTGCTGGTTGATTTGCGTAGCGTTATCCGTCAGATAGCGCACCGCTTTACGCACCGATTGCGCGTAGTTCTCGTCCAGTTTGCGCGCTTCATCGCTTTCCAGTGAAATGAATTCTTCAAATTCGCCTCGCTTCGCCGCCTCGATGATCAGTTTGACCGCCTTATCGCGGTACGCCGCGTAGTTAACGGCGAGTTCATCATCCAATCCAGCGGGCGCGTTGAATTTATCCGGCCGGGCCAGATATTCATCGAAGCGTTTTTGTGAGCTTTTTACCCGGTTTTCCGCCAGTGTCAGTGCGCTTTTATAACCCTCTGCATCACCAACGCGCAACTGATCCATGCTGCTGCTGATGCCAGCACGCACATCAGAAACCAGGTTGGCCCGATCTAATGCATCATTACTCTGTTTAAGAAAATAACTCGCCGTACCGATGGAGATAGCGAACAGTAATAAAATAATCGTTAACAGACTAATAAATAGCGTAACAAGTCTGATGTTGTTGATATAAAATGAATTTCCTTTTAACTCGGACATGACTGTTATTCTCACTTCGACAACGGCTGGTATGGATATCCCTTCCGCAACGCACCATGAACAGCATTGGCGTTGCTAAAAAAACATCGTCAGATTCATGTTTTATCGGCAATGGCGTGAAAACATCCATCTTGATGTCGTGATCATAATCACATTTCAAATAAAGTGGCGTTATATTTCTAAAAATAAGAAATACGCTTTCACATTATATAACGCGTCACACTATCAGGATAAAGGTGTGGTCGGCGTGACATATTCCGCCAGCGCATCATGTTGCAGCACAAATTCGATAAAGCAGGCCATTGCGGGAGAATTAAGTTTCCTGCTGGGATAAACCAAATAGAGTTCATTAGGTTCTGCACGCCATTCAGGCAACACGCGCACCAATGGTCGGGACGGATCGACGCCATCGACAAGAAACGCGGGCAACAGGGTAATGCCCGCGCCCGCCATCGCACATTCACGGGCATACAGCAGATTGTCCGTGGTGTGCGTCAGCGGAAGCAGCCAGCGATAATCCTCGCTGCCACGCTGCAATGACCACTCCGCCCAGGCACGATGGGCAATGCATTGGTGAGACTGAAGCTGCTGCGGATGCACCAATGCCGGGTGGCCCGCCAGATAGTGCGGCGATGCCACCAGATAACGCGGCGTCACACCCAACGGTCTGCCAATCAGAGACGAATCAAGCGGCTTGCCGGTGCGAAATGCCACGTCAAACCCTTCATCGACTAAATCCACCAGCGTGTCAGAGATGGCAATTTCCAGAGATACGGTGGGAAAGCGGCGCTGAAACTCGGTAGTCAAGCGCGCCAGCAGCGTGGCACCGAAACCAGCCGGGCTGGTGATGCGAAGCCGCCCGCTCGGATTATCACGTAAATGTTGAATAGCGAGATCGGCCCGCTCACTGGCCTGCATCATCTCCTGACAATGGATCAGATAACGCTCGCCAGCAAACGTCAGGCTGATCTTGCGCGTAGTGCGGTTTAGCAGCCGTAACCCAAGCTGCTGTTCGAGCTGACTGATACGCAAGCTGAGGCTGGATTTGGCCATGCCAGCCTTGAGCGCGGCCTGTGTCACACTGCCACATTCGGCTACCAGCGCAAACAGCGCCATATCTTGCCACTGCCTAAACATGGAAGGTTTAAACATAATTGTTCGCCTATAACAAACACTTCGTTAATGATTGTCCATCTTATCAGCACGATGAGTTCGTTCTACACTTTTCTCATCGAAACAATGAGGAACAGATCATGACCGTACATGCTATTGCCGTTGACCCACAACATCCCGAACGTTTTATCGCCATTACCCAAGAGCAGCCGCAACCTGGCCCACACGATCTGCTGGTTGAGGTAAAAGCGATATCCATCAATCCTGTCGATACCAAAGTCCATGCCGGTTTGCGGAAAAACGGATTGGCTGAGCCGCGCGTGTTAGGCTGGGATGCCAGTGGCACCGTACTTGCTATTGGCGATCGCGTCAGCGGTTTTCAGGTGGGCGATGAAGTGTGGTATGCCGGCGATATCACGTGCGCTGGCAGCAACAGCTCGCATCAACTCATTGATGCACGGATTGTGGCGCACAAACCGGTATCCCTCGACTGGGCCGCCGCCGCTGCGCTGCAGCTGACCGCGCTCACCGCCTGGGAAGGACTGTTTGAACACCTTGAGATTCAGGACGCTGACGCAGGGAAAAACCTGCTGATTATCGGCGGCGCGGGCGGCGTTGGCTCTCTGGCTATTTCACTGGCGGCACTGCGCAGCGAGGTCAATGTCATCACCACGGCATCCCGTCCTGATTCGGCAGAATGGTGCCGTCAGCGCGGCGAGGATCTCGTGGTTGATTATCGTGATTTGGTCGGGGAGTTGAAAAAAGCAGGCATTACCCAGGTGGATTATATTTTCTGCCTGAACGATACCGACGGCCACTGGAGCGCGATAGGCTCCCTGATTGCACCGCAGGGCAAGATTTGCACCATCGTGGAAAACGAACGTCCGCTGGATCAGAACGAACTGAAGCGTAAAAGTGCCTCGCTGCATTGGGAATTCATGTTTACCCGCAGCATGTACCCGTCATTCCGCACCTGATTTTTCTTTTTTCGGGACTTGACGGTATTCTGAAGTTCTGAATTTATTACTGCTTTTTGCAGACCAATCAGCATGAGTACTCCCCACGTTACCATCCGTAACCTTGA
>NZ_JBPETA010000024.1:0-27761 GCF_051710365.1 Symbiopectobacterium sp.
AGTTCAGTATTGGTGACAGACCACCACAAGTATCCAACCTCAATTCTGTTCACAAGACCATCGTTGATGTTCTCGGCGAGCGATACCGTCGAATTTATTCTTAAAGTAGGTGCGGAATGACGGGTTACGGTTTTCATGCTTTTCCCTTACGTCATCTTTTGCCACACGGTCTGATAACGCGGCGTCAGGAATACGCCGCGTACCAACGTGTTTTAGGCGCTAAAGCCCATCACTTTTTTGATGCGTTCCAGAGGGAACTCTTTACCGGTCCAGAGCTTGAATTGCTCAGCCCCTTGCCACAGCAGCATGCCGTAGCCATCAATGGTCTTGCAGCCTGCATCCATGGCCATTTGCAGCAGCTTGGTGATGTGCGGGTTGTAAACGCATTCCGTGACCAGCAGTTCAGGGCGTAGCATGGCGATATCACTCACAACACATTGATCTTCGAGCGGCTTCATACCGACTTTGGTGCCGTTGGTCAGAATATCGGCGTGCGCAATGGCGTCGGCGAAGGCTTTCTGGTTCGCCAAATCACTGACGGTGCAATCGGTGTTGTCATTCACGCGTTTGGCGAAGGCGAGAGCCTGTTCGTAAAATTCATCTTTACGGTTGAACAGCTTGATCTCTTTGATGCCTTCAATCGCAGCCTGGGCACCAATTGCGGTTGATGCGCCACCCGAACCGACCAACACCATAGTTTTGCCCTGAAGGTCACGTATTCAATGAGTGTATTGCTACATAGTCTGGCATGCAAAAAAGGTGTTTAAAACCAGCCTGAATGCATGAAGAGAACATAGAGCATGAATACTATTTTTATTGCGGAGCAACACATTGAATACGTGACCCGTTTTGATGCGCCGCGCGATATTTGAAGCCAAAACGTGCGATAAATGACAAGCTACTTTTGTTTCCATCAGTGCAACGAAATTACACTGTTATTTTTCATCAGAGCCATTTTGGCGTGTTCAAGCATTCCGGTTAACTGGACAATATTTGTAGATGCTGGCCAATGAGACCCCATACAATAATGCCAACTGTTTTCTGCTATGACCATTCGCCAATAATTTTTGAGCTTCCTGCTGCTGTGCAAAAGATAGCGACTGTGGTCTGCCTCCAATACGCCCTCTGCTTCTTGCTGCGGCTAAACCAGCCTTGGTACGCTCAACAATCAGTTCCCGTTCCATCTGTGCCAACGCGCTCATCACATGAAAGAAAAAACGGCCTGCGGACGTAGAAGTATCAATGGCATCCGTCAAACTATGAAAATGAATACCTTCATCTTCAAGTTTGGATATTAAAGTAATCAAATGTTTAATGCTGCGACCCAGCCTGTCGAGCTTCCAGACCACCAGTGTATCGCCCGATTTCAGACACTTTAATGCACGTTTTAACCCAGGTCTCTGGTCTGTTTTTCCACTGATTTTATCCTCAAAAATCTGCTCACAATTTGCGCAAATCAAGGATTTTTGCTGTAAATCGGTGTTTTGGTCATTTTTTGACACCCTCATATAGCCAATTTTTGCCATTTTTAACCTTTTCTAAGACCCGGTAAGCCTTGTAAACGCTGATTTAGGTCAAAATTTTAGCTAAATTCTCGATGCTATAAAACCTTGGTTTAACGGAAACAGTGGATTGTGCAAAAAATGCACTTGATAAACGTACCGGCGGAACGGTCAAGGGCGACATTATTTCACAGGGCACCCACATCTCGCTGAAGGGGGATAACCGCAAGCATCTGGGTTTTCATAATCAGGATGGTAGCGTTCGCATGTGGCTCTACAAAGACAAAGGCGGTGATGGTGTTCGGCTAAACAACGGCAATGACGGCGGCGGCGATTATATTTTTCATAAAGATGGCGGTTTTCGTGCCCCTTCTTCCGTGTATGCCGGAGCCGCAAGGATAGCCCATGACGGCAATATCTACGGTAGCAAGTGGGGTAATCAATGGCTGGACGTTTACCTGAAAAAGACCTTCCAGCTCAAAGAGGCAGCAGGGCAGGCTTACACCAAGGAGGAATCAGACGCCCGGTATGTTCGGGATGTACAACGTGGTGCCATCAGCGAAATCTACACGCCAGAAAGTACATCCACTGATGCCCTGAAGGGGTGTGTCATGGTAGGGGTGACACTGAGTAGTAACGGCTCTTCGGGTACACATGTTTATCAGATTCGTTATTGCCCGTTGCAAATTAAAATCAATGGCGCATGGCGCACGATTTCTGACATTGCTGATTCAAAATGAGGTCACTATGGAATTAAAAAATGTCTCCCGCTACTCACCGGATAACATGCTCTATGGTCATGGTGTCCAGTATTTTAAGAGTGAAGAGGGGCAGGATTTTTATGAATCCCTGAACCTGTTCACCAAAAAACACAAACTCTGCATAGAACCCGATACCGGCATCATTCGTTCAATGGCTGAAGATGTCTCCACGCTTTACCCCGCCGGGTTTACCGTTGTTGATGTCGATGAACTGCCTGGTGGGGTGGATATCTCGGGTGGCTGGCTATTTGATGGTCAAAAAGTTGTTCCCCGCATCCCCACCCTCGGTGAACGTGTCGCGAAAGTGAAGCGTGAGAAAGCAGAGCTGATGCAGATAGCCTGCATCGCTATTGCCCCGTTGCAGGATGCAGTAGACCTAGACATGGCGACGGAGACCGAAAAATCGGCGTTGTTGGCGTGGAAAAAATATCGTGTGCTTCTGAATCGGCTAGATATCAGCAATGCTTCGGATATTGAGTGGCCAATACCACCTGATAAAGATAAATAAGGCGTAGCATTATGCCGCCCTCACGATATAGTTAAAAGCAATATTGCGAGGACGATTTTCGTTTGCAGTCGGTACTACACGAGAAGCATTAAAAGAAGACACAGCTCCCCAATCATCAGATTCACCACCATGAACGGCGGCATTGTGTTTTTTATCTATTTTGAATGCACCATCTGCCAAAACTGGAGGCGCGCCCCATCCTTGGCGTGCATATCCGATCCGACCCGTGATATTTCTAATGGCATCACCCTGAGCGCTCAATATATTACGTCCGGTATCTACCTTGCGCCCAGCATCCCAGCCCCGGATAAATTCCCCGCGTAAATCAGGGAGCTTACCTGAAGGATAAGCCAGCGCTAAAAGTGGACACTGTTTTTTATCAAAGCTCTCACCGTTACATATACGCCAACCCGCCGGCGGTTTTTCAGTGGGCCAGGGCAGAGGAACGCCGACGGGGATTTCGACACGTAATATTTCTGGCGTAATCGCATGGACATCTGTGGCGGTTAGTTGAACATCCTGAGTGAGGGGTTTACCGTTAACTTTACGGTGATTGGGTGTTGCATTTTTAGCCAGATTTATGGTTTCTAACAAACCAAGGTTTTTCAGGAATTGATTTTTGTCTGGGATGTCAGCCCCATTTTCATTTTTTGCCAGTTTCTGGCTTAACAGTTGCGTCACGCTTTCGGCAAATTTCGGGTTATTGCTGATCGCCTGTGCCAGCTTATTGAGCGTATCTAAATCGGATGGCGCATTGTCAACAATGGCATTGACCCGATCATTGACCAGTTTAGGCGTCGCGGCGGTAGTCTCATCCTGACTGTAGGTGGCATTACTCAGCTGCACAAACCCTTTCGCTGCCAATGTCGCATCCGGATGGTTGCGCGAATTGGCATGGGCCTCTAGGGCTGCCTGTGTGCCTTCCAGCTGCTGCTTTAGCCAGGCAGTGCGATTGGCCAGCTCCCTGGGCGGTCGGTTGGTGATGCCCTCCGGGCCACCCAATACCGGGTCTGAGGTCTCTATCTGGTAAATCCCGTCTTCCCATGCAGGGGATTCTTTTAAGTAACTCATCTTAGCTGCTCCCATGATTATAAACTCCGTCATACTGGGCGGTGTGGTTATAGCGTAACGGGACGGCGGTGTAATCAAGTGCCGCCAGCTCACAGCGTGCCGGGGCAAACGCCGCCAGCGTCTGGCGTAACAGCGCCGCCTGGTCATTGGTAATAATCTGTTTCAATACCACCCGGTAAAGCGCCCAGCGACATTCCGCGGGCCAGGCACGGGTCAGGGTTTCCCCCAACGCCGCTTCTCCTTCGCTCAGTTCGACTTCCCCAAAACCCAGACGGCGAATGACTTCACGTACCGACCAGGGGGTGCCTTTATAGCGATGCAGTTCAATGGCGTTTTTTAGCATCGCCCTCCGGGCATCATCGGACTCCGCCAGATGCCAGCCATTATCGCCGGTCAGCGACAGCTGTTCAGCCAGCCAGGGCAAGGCGCTGGTTTCGGTCATATCCATCAGGTAAACCAGCAGGGGCGTCAGGTCAAGCTGCTGTAATCGGCCCGCCAATATCGCCATCCACTGAAAGCGGCTATCCTCGGCTAATGGCGGAGGCAGTAAGGTCTCGCGGACGGGCGTATCGGGTGTGATATCAGTCATTGACCACCCCTACTAACGTCAGGTCGATGTTTTCACACCAGGGCCATTCGTTTTCTTTCACCACCTGCAGGGTCGGTTGTTTTAGCTCGACGCTGTAAACCCCGTTGACCGACAGGACGGCCTGTATCTGGCTGGGAACGATATCACGCCCCAGTTGTGCGGCCTGCCTGTCAACATAACGCCGGGCGGACTGCTTCACGGCGGCCATGACCTCGGCGCTATCGTAGCCAGCATAAACGCGGATAGCCGCTTCAATCCGGTAAGTCACCTTAACCGGCGAAGCCACCTTGACGGTATCCGTCAGCGGGCGCACTTTGTCGTCAGAACAGGCTCCATTAACCAGCGCCAGCAAGGTGTCGGATGGCAGGCCGGTTTTAATCAGCGGATAAAGCGCCACCGTACCCGGTACCGGGCGCATCACCGCCACATCGCGGATATCCTGATGAGCACTCATGGCATGAAAGAGGTACGCGTCGCGCGAACCGGCGTTGCTAAATGACGCGGGGGCCAGTCGGATACGCTCACGCAGATGCGCATCCTCTTCCGGGTCAGCGCCACCGGTACTGGGTTCAGTATTCGTCACGCTCAGGTCTGCATCGTTGATGCCGTCGAGCAAGGTGCTGATTTGCGCCGGTTGCCAGCCGTTGCCAAGTGTGCCGCGCTCGGTACAGGTGGCATTCACGCTGGCCGTGGTGTCGCTCAGGGTGACCGCCTCATCGGTGGCAAAAACAATACTGTCGCGGGCGCTGACGCGCGTGCCCGCCGGAATGACCAGTGGCGTGGCGGGAGGCTCTTCGAGCTGAAACCGTAGGCGGGTACGGGCTGCCGCAGCCGCCAGGCGGTATACACCGACCAGTTCACCCAGGTAGTCCAGCATCGGGGCGCGGGCAAAGGCCACCAGATTCTGCTCGGCGGTATCCTGGATCGCCAAGCGTACCAGTGCCTCACGGTAAGCCATCAGGTTAATCAGCAGCCGTTCATCCTGCGCCGGATAGAGCGTCTTGCCGCTGACTTTTTCATACCAGGCTATCATTTCAGCGGTCAGCGCCGCCGCATCGGTGTTGATAAATACCGGCTTCTTGTCCGTTAACGCCATGCGACCTCCGTCATCTGCGGTGTGCCGTCCGTTATCGGTTGCCAGCGTACCCGTAACCAGAGATGTTCGGCATCGACCCGCGGTTTAACCTCAAGGAGTTGTATTCGTGGCTCCCAGCGCCGCAGTGCGTCGACCGTCTCTCTGACGACATGGGGAATGGCCTGCTCGGTAGGCATATCCAGATAGCGGTACAGGTTGCTGCCAAAATCGGGCCGATGCAGGTCTGTACCACAGGGCGTACACAGAATGATACGCATGGACTGCGCAATATCGGCCAGCCCGGAAACACGTTCGCCGGGACGGTTCAGCGCGGGCTGCCAGTAAACGGACGTTGCATAATCATTTTTCATACCAGCAGCATGACACAGGCGGGCAACTGAGGGTATTAAAGTGCGTTAAAGCCTGCCAGCGCTTATATCGGCTTGCCGGTTGGCCTGCCCTCATGACCATTACTGTGCTGATGGTTCTCCAGCGACACCTTCCCGGCCTGGATATCCCCGCTGGCCTTGATATCGCCGTTAATGGTGACTGCCGCACCCCTGCCACCGGAGCCGCTCATACCGCCCAGGTAAGTGAGTTGCTTCTGCACGGTCAGGTTACCGGTCGTAAGGGTATCAGGTGAATCGAGTATGAGCTGTTGACTCGCTTTCACTGTCGCATTTTGCGTCTGGATAAGCACAGTGTCCTGGGTGGTCAGTATCAGGGTCTGGAGGGTGCCACCGACCGCCATCGCATGGGTTTTGCGGTCATACTCGACAAAGGTGCCATCGGCAAAGTCGACCCGGCGTTTGTCGCGTGACGCAATCGCCGGTCGGTCGACCTGTGAATAGACCGCGCCGAGCACCACACCATCATCGCCATAGGGGTCAAGTAACAGTTTGACCTGCTCGCCAATATCCGGTAGCCAGTAGTCCTTGTTATTCTGTGTGTTGCGCTGCAATACCTCAAGCCAGGCGGTACGCAGATTATCCAGCTCCGGCAGGCGAACACGTACCCGCACTGTTTTCTCATCCACCGCACTCACCGTGCCCGTGGTAAATTTGATACCGCTCATCGTTTTTTCTCCTGTGCAACGGGGGTTTCTGTTGCCACCACGCCAATACTGCCGTCGGCTTTTTTGCCGATGACCATAAGACTCTGTGGATTGCTGGCCTTGCCTTTTTTATGCGCATTGGCAATCGGCCCCTGACCTAACTCCAGCTCGCAGGTATAGCCGCTTTGTCGGTTAAGGTCATGCCGCACCGAGGTGACGAGCCACACTCCTGACAGGCGACCGAAGTCCGTCAGTTGCACCGTGATACCCGCTTTGAGCCGGGTCTGACCCGGCAAGCTGAGATTTGCCGTGCGCTGGTATTCATTATGTCGGTTAAGTCCGGCACACAGCTTGCTGACCGCTTCATCGCGGGTGCGCGCCCGGTTTTGCATGTGCAGCGTATCCGCACTGGTGGTTCGGCTTCCCTTGGCAGGGACAGTTTCCTCTGCCACCGTGCCGATGCTGCCATCGGCCAGCACCCCGACGGTGACCAGTTTCTTGGTGCGGGTGTCCTGATATTTAACCTTGCCTTGCTGATAAATGCGATTCAGTGTATCGCGCAGGCTAAAGCGGCTCACCGCTGACGGCGTCAGCGTCAACAGCGGCGGGGCTTGGCGCAATGTCGCGCGATGGGAAAACACCAGCGCCTTATCGGTCACCTTGACAATATAGCCATATTCACGCCCCAGTCGGGTGATAAACGCCAAATCGGTTTCGTTATACTGCGTCACCCTATCGAGCGCCAAAGGCGCAAGAGACCCTTCCAGCTGCAGATGATGTTTTTTGGCTATCCGGCTGGCGATAGCCCGCAGCGTGGTGGCTTCAAAGGCCCGGTTACTGCGGGTACGCAACGCGCGGGTCACCGGGGCCGATAGCCCCCGTAACCGTACGCTGTCCGGCGGGCTGGAAAATTCCAGCTCATCCAGCGAGAACGTCCCGCACGCCAGCAGCGGTTGACCGGCCAGACCTATCGCCAGCGTCAGGCTGTCGCCTTTACCTGGATACCAGGCCTCGCGCCAACGACCGTCACAGTCTTCCAGCTCGACTTCAATTTCATCCGATTCCCCGGCCAGCCGGTCGGTAAAGCTCACCGACAGCACATAAGGCGTCACTTCCCGCGAGATATCTTTCTGGTCGTAGTGCAGGGTAAAGGTAGGCGTATCTACCGGGGTTATCGTGTCAGACCGGGGGGTTAGCGCAGCCATGGTGGTGTGTTCTCCTCCGTGTCATCCGCTGCAATGACAGGGATAAGCAGCTGCACCCCTGCCGGGAGCGACGCAGTAATGGCCACCTGTGGGTTAGCCATAATGATGCGCCCATAGCCTAACGGGTCACCATAATAGTGATGCGCCAGGGTGTCCCAGCGTTCGCCTTCACGAGTAGTATGGATCATGACGGCAGGCGTATCAGCAGACATCATTATCCCCTCCGGCTAATAATACGGCTGGCTAGGCGACTGAGCGGTGCGGACTGATGCTGGTAAACCGTCACGGTATTGCCAACCAGACCGGCGACGGTATCGAGCGCACCGGGCAGCTGTTGACTCTCGCCCGGCGCAAGGCCGCGCAGCGTAGCCTGGGCATGGTCTATCATCGTGGCCGCCTCACCGCTCGCCCGCAGGAGCGGGATAGCGTCAGGTAAGGTGCCGGTTAACTGGCGTAGCCAGGGTTGCGATTGCGCCAGCGGCGCGGCCACATCACCCAGGCTGGTCAGTACGCCGGGTACGCGGGTCAGCGCGGCCACCGGATTACTTTTCATCTGTCGTGCGACCCGGATGACACTGGAGGCGGTCTGTAGCGCCGATTGCGCCTGCCGGGCAAAGCCCACCGCCTGACGCAGCGTCTGGCCCAGCCCCGAGGCAGGCAAGGCCGCCTGCCGGGTCTGATTCAGGTTCGGCAACCCGCCTTTGACGGCAGGGGGTCTGAGCGGCTTTTGCGGGTCGCCGGTATATTCGCGCAGCGTCACCTCAACCGACAGCGCCTGGGCACTGCCCTGCGCGCTGCAGAGCTGGGTACTCAGCGACAGGTCAGTAATAACAAACCAGCCCTTGTAATCGCCGTTACCCAGCACAAAGGCCAGCGCCTGATGGGCACGGCTCGCCGCCTGCAGCCGTTGCCACTCACGGGCAGGGTCACAGTAACGCTGATGAAGCACCAGGGTCAGATGGTACTCATCCAGTTTTGCCCCGGTAAACTGCAAGCCCGGCTTGTGGCCAATGCGTGCCTGCTCGGCAAAGTCATTGCCAAAGGTGCCGTCCAAAGCATCAAAGCTGGTACCCAGCTGAAAAGGGATATCCCCCAATACGGCAAACATTATTCCAGCCTCCGGCGTTGTTGTTGTTGCAGTACGCGCGCCAGCATCTGCTCCAGTTCACGCACACCGAGACTCAACGCCTGCTGCACCGCCGAACCGGGGGCTTGCGACCGACCATCCAGTACAATGTGAGGACTGAAATGCACCACGATACCGTCCTGGCCTGTCGTCCCATGCCCCATAGACCCCGCCCCGTTCGGCACCGAGGGGATGGGTGCGGGTCGCCAGCCAGGCAGACCCGGCAATGCCATTCCTGCACCAGCCTGCAACAACGCCGCCAGCCAGTCGGTAGTGGCACTGCGGGTTTTCGGGGTGGTGCGTCGAATACCGATAGCGGCACCTTCAACAATATTGTCCCCAAAATCCATAAAGACCCGTGAGGGGCTATTAATGCCCAGCGTCTCGCTAAACCAGCTTTTGATACGGCCGCCAAACTCGGTGATACTCTCTCTCGCCGCCGTCAGCTTGCTGCGAATACCGCTGACCAGTCCCTCAATCAGGTTGCGACCGAAATCGGTAAAATTGGCGGGTAACTCAATATTGAAATAGCGCATGACCCCCGCGAACGCCTTATAGAACAGCCCCACCGGCGACCAGTTGATAATCAGCGCCGCGACGCCACCGATACCGCCAGAAAACGCCTGTTTGATATCCGCCCAGCGGGCTTTGAACCAGGCGCTAATGGGCCCCCAGTAGCGATAAATCAGGAAAGCCCCCACAGCAATACCGGTGATCAGCAGCCCAATGGGGGTCAGCATCAGCGCCCGACCGATAAACAGCACAGCACGTCCGGCTATCATCAGGCCACGCACCAGTCCGCCGCCAAGCACCTTGCCCAGATGCAACGCGCCGCGTGAGAGTCGGCCCATAAGTTCGGCCAGACGGCGGATCCTGCTGCCCTGGCTAAAGGTGCTTTGCAATAACACCCATTGACTTCGCAGCGTTACAAAACCTTTCCACACAGACACGAAAGGGGTAGCCAGCAGGTTAAGTCCCATCCTTAAAATAAACAAAAAAGACTTAAAGGCGATCAGTCCCGTGACGACACCGGCTATCCCTGTCACTAATTGAGGATTGGCTTTTATCCATGATCCAAGCGCTGTGACGCAGGGCAGTATTTTATCTACCGCAGTAACAATAGCAGGCGTTAATTGTTCACCCAGCGTGATCCCCAGATCGCTACTGGCGATCATCAATTGCTTCATTTTCTCAATGGGCGATGCCAGGCGGTTGGAATAATCCCCCGCCAGCACGTCGGTGTTGGCGGCGTTGAGGGCTCCAGCACGGATGGTGCGGTACTTCTCCATATTGGCCAGCATGGGTCGTACAAACGCCATCACCTGCATATCAGCGAACAGCTCACCCAACCCAAAATTTTGCTGAAGGGCCAATAACGCCTTATCGCGAGCCTTATCGTCTTGCAGCGCCATTGCCGATTTAAATTGTGCCAGGGCTTGCGGACTTTTTTGCGCCAAATAGGTTTGCAGGGTATTCATCATCCCTTCAATCGGCGAAATGCCATACGCTTTTTGCTGCATTAACGACTTTTCAATATCGATATGCACATCGGCAAAGCGTTTTTTTGTTTCTGGGGCATACAGTTTTTCGAGAAAATTATTAAAATTGTTCGCCGCTTTATCTGAACTACCCGCCCCAATTTTTGCCACCTGTAAGGCGGCCACCATCTCCGCAACGGCCTCCTTACCCTGGGCTACATTCGCCATTTGTGGGGCTAAATCGGGTAACCACTTCACCTGGTCAGCAATTTCAAACGATCCCGCTTTGCCACCATAGGTCATAATGTTCTGTACGGCGGCGAAATCTGTGGCGGCGATGCCCAGCGACTGTTTGGTGGTAAAGGCGGCTTGCGCCCACAGCTCTGCTGGGGTTTTTGTGGCCGTGGCCGCGCGGGCAATACTTGGCAGGTAGGCGCGCAGATCATCCAAATCATCAATATTATTGCCAATCAGTGAGCTGCTTGCTGCCTGTAAATCGTCTTGAGTCTGATTGTACTGCAGGCTCCAGGCACGAATATCCTTGCCCAGTACGTCGCGGGTTTTTGTGTTAAAGCCCGCCGTGATCGCCATATCGATCATGTTGTCCTGGAAAGTCATGAACTGTTTTACTGACGGCTGAACGGCACCATAGGCAGCGCGTGCCATGCCATAGGTTTCCAGTCCCTGACCGTAGATGTTCATGCGATTATCACGCAAGGCGGTCGAGGTGGCTGTAGCGCGAGTCAGGCGTGCCTGCTGGCTTTCCAGTCGGGACAGGGTGTGACCAACCCGGGTCAGTTCACCGTTCAAGCGCCGGGCTGCATCCCCACCGAGGCTACCATATCGACTGACCGCCCGTGTCAGCGATGCCTGTCGCTGTTGTAATCGGGATGTTGCCGTACCCAGGCTTTCCAGTGTTCGCTGGGTGCTGCCCATCACACTGCGAAAAGCCCCTGAAAGGGTAGCAGAAACGACAACACCAATTGAAAAACTACTCGCCATAATGGTAAACTCAGTTCAGGTTAAATAGTAAGGCAACAACATGATTATACTCGCTTTCTTGCTGGGAGCCGCGGTAATAGGCAGTTACGGATGGTGCGTGGCCCAGCTTTATTTCTATTTTATGTCCACCGGCGGCGATATTTGGCTTAATCTTATCTTGACCCTGATGGGGGCCGCAGGGATTGGCCTGGTTTATTGTGTTGCGCTGTTTTTTCTTCAGCCGGTTATTTTCCTGTTAGCGGGCGTTTGTGAAGGATTATTCCAATTCATTCGCTGGATTACTCGCCGTATTCGCGCTTTATCTGTTCGCCCGCTTCCTTAAGGTAGCCCTCAAATTCCTCCACCGGCAGTCTGTCAATCTCACTGGGCTGCCAGCGAAACCACCTCGCCAGTAACGCCTCCGCCTTACGCAGTTGTCCCGGATACTGTATCCAGCCCCGCAAAGTCGCGAAATCGGCCATGCAATGCCTGGTAATCCGCCAAATCCATCTTGTCCAAATCTTCCGGTAACAACCCGGTCATGCTGGCAACCAGCAATTCATCCAAATCAGACGGATCCTGACTTTGCTTGCGTACCTGCTTCATGTCGCGCACGGTCAACCGCCGCACGGTGACCTGGGTCAGCATCTCGCCGTTGGCAAGCGGATAGGGAAAACGCAGGGGGTAAGTGTCGTGCATAATAAGCTCCTGGATTGAGAGGATTTCTTGACCCTGACAGTCTGGCATTCGGGTGGGCCGGGGGCTTTTAAACGCCATTAAGAAGACAGGGACGATAGCGCCCCCTGAAAACGGATGGCTCACTAACCACCAATATTGGCCCGGTAGTCAGCCAGCATATCCACCCCGCCGACGCGAAAAATATTCGCCATGTAGTCCAGCTCCAGTAATTCTTCGCCATCCAGCACCTGCTTGATATAGGTGCAGGTAAAGGCGCTGCTTAAATCCGGATCCTCATGCTGCTTGAAGGTGCCCAGCGGGTTCTTTTTGAACATCACCGTCATATAGGTCACCATCGGCACTTCATTGAACCGACCCTGGCTGGCAAACTGCTGAACACTGCAACGGCACTGCAGCTGGTAGGTGCTAAACGGGTTGGCGACCAGCCGGGCGACATCGGCGTAGAAACTGTTCCACTTGATTTCCCCCTCCAGTTTGTCAAAACCGTAGGGCAACTCTATCTTGCCCACCAGACCGAGCGCCTTGCGCTCCTGCATGATGGCCTGTATCTCCGGGCACTTCACCTCTTCGGCCCTGCCCAGCAGATTATTGCCATTAACGTAAATATTGGCATTGCTAATGGCGTTAAGCTGAATTTTACCGGTCATACGCATTCTCCTCGATAACATTAATGCCGCTGACAGCACAGGCCCGCGCATCGCCGCTGTTTTCTTTTATTAGACGCCCGCTTATCACCGCCACACAGTGGCGCTGACGTAATACTGGGCGTCCACCTCTCCTTATCATGACGCGCTTCCTTTCAGGTTAGCCAGAAACTCGGCGGTGATCTCGGTTTCATAGGTCAGCCTCTCCATCGGAGGGGGCGGGGTATAGGCGTAATTCAGCAACAGTTGCCCGGCGGCAGGAAGACCCTCTTCTTCATTACGCACTTTGTCATACCAACAGCGAAAGCCAAGCAATGCCCCATCGCCTATCAGCTTGCGTCCGTAAGCATTGACCGACTCGCACAGGGCATCAATCAATGCCGGATTGATGGGCCTGTCCATATACTGCAGACTGAAAAAACGCAGCGCCTCGTCGAGCATATCGCCCGTGCGTCGCACGTTTTCAAAGTTCTTCATATGGGTGACGGTCGGAAACGCCGCCGTGCGGTTGCCCCATAGCCGCAGACCGGTACCAAAACCGTTAAATACCGTCGTGATGCCGTTTTCATTGAGCTGGTTAACTTCACTTTGGGCATCCCCGAGCTTCGCCGACAGCGCCCGCTCCATGCCGACAATCCCGGCAATCTCCTGATTGGAGGACGACCACCAGAACCCTTTTTCCAGGTCGACTTTCGCCCGCAATCCCGCCGCGCGTTGCGAGAGCGGCTCCAGGCGATTTTTGTTGCTGGCCTTGTCATACACCAGGGCATGCGGGTAGCACAGGCGCACCCGCTCGGAGGCAGTATTGAAGTTGATGGTACCCGCCGACCCGCGACCGGCGATAGCCTGCGCAAAGGTGGTGCCAATCGGCGCATCCACATAGGCGATGGCCTTGAGCTTGTCGGCATAGGCCGCCAGCTCCGCCGTGACCGAGGTCTGGGTACAATAGACCGGCGCAATCAGAATTTTGGCGTCATAGCCCAGCAGATTATAAACATCATCCAGTACCTTGATGCCGCTACGCCGCCCGGCGGTATCGATACGGCCCAGAATATCGGCGGCGGTCACCTGCCCGGTATCCAGATGGTCGTAGCTGGCGATACAGGCTTCACCTGCCGGGATAGCGCCACTGATTTGCCGCGTTAGCGTCCCGCTCACCGGCTCAAGCTGGTAATCCGTCTCTCGCCGATACGTGGTTTTACTGTCGGCGCTTTTCAATACCAGGTGGCTGACATAGCCATAGCGCAGTCCGGCACGTTGATGCTGTGCATCAAATTTCAGGTCATTTTCATCCACATGCTGGGTGTGCCGTGTTGGATCCAGCACGTTGATAACCACCACGGTACCTGCCCCATGATCGTAAATCGCCCGCAGCGCCTGCGGTATGGTAAAACCGTCGATTTCCGGGCCAAACTGGGCAGCGTCTTTTTCTGACAGGCATTGTATCGGTTGATTCACCGCGCCCGTCGGGGCGGTGCCTATCAGTCCTATCACCGATGATTTGACGGCGCGTACCGGACGGGGGCCGCGCTCAACCTCAATGGTTTCCGGGCCGTGTAAATAGTTAGCACTCATGTTTTTTCTCCCTCCGTGCTCGGGCTGTCTGTTTTCTGCTTGCCCGCCTTCTCTGTCGGCGAGGGGGTAGCAGCAGGCCGGGATGTCACCGGACGCGCCGCCGGTTCAATGTAGACTGGTTGCGCATCCAGGCGCGTCAGATAGCCGAGACACACCAGTGTCTGGGTGTACTCATGATCTTCCGGCATTTTCACTTCCCGCCCTGGCCAGAGCAGGACTTCCTGCAGCACCTCGCCGGTACGCAGGGTGACGCCACTGGGTGGGCCGTCATAACGAAACAGGGCCATCTTTATTGCTCCTCACGGTTTACCTGGGTTAACAGGGGATTGTCTTCGGGGCTGTCGTTCTGGATAAAGACCGTCACGGTCTCAACAGTGAGCGCGTACTGCCACAGCCCCTCGGTCTGCCCCAAAAAGACCTCCTCGACCAGCCAGATATCACGCTGGCAGTCGGGTGGACGCCAGCCGCCCAGACACTGGCGCACCTGGTCAAGTACCGCCACCGCGCCGCCTTTGCCATTAAGCTGCTTCACCACCACCGTGGCGGTCAGTCTGACGGTCTGCGGCTGAATAACCCCCCCGATATCCTGCGTCTGGCCAAAGCGGGATTTGCCGTAGCTGACCAGCACCGCCCCACGCGAATGATTCAGGCGAAACTGCTCAGGCCGTTCGGGGAAAAAATCCACATGCAGCCCTGGCAGCTGAAGGCGCAGTCGCTCAACCACCGCGCTCAGCAGGGTGCAGGTATCCATCAGTAGCGCTCCAACAGGCCATCAGGGCCACCGAACTGCCGCTCCCGGCTGCGGACACGGTATTCCCCCGGCTCGGGCATATCCTTCTGTGTCGCCTGAATGCCCAGCGTCAGCTTGCCGTCGCGCAACGCCACCAGGGTTTTCTCGGTGGCGCGATAGCTTTCCTTCACCGCGTCCGGCAGGTCACCCTCCGGGCGGCGGCGATAGAGGGCATGACACACCAGATTCAGCGCCAAATCCTTCAGGACAGTGGGTACCTGCGTCAGCGGCAGGGTATAGCGCCCGCGCAGATGCGCATCAATCAGCTCGACCGCATACCGGATAGCCTCACTGACCACGGCCTCATTCACCACGTCCGGTAGCGCCTGGCCAATCGCCATGCTCACCCCGTCCTGCGTCAGCTCAATCAGCGTCTGGCGGGGAATCACCGCCGCCACATCATCGGGTGTGCAGTAATCCATCAGATACCTCGCACCATGCGGATAAGCTGGCCTTCGGCAGTGGCACTATCGAGTGCAACCCCGACCGTGGAGACGGGCAACGCCCCCTTGTCCAGTGGACTTTCAGGGATAACACGCCCCTCGGTATCGGCTTTCACATATTCACCGGCACTGACTGCGCCCCCGGCTTCCACTACCATAATGCCTATCACGTTAACCGGGACGGCATCGCCGGTTTTACCGTTTACCGCTGCCACGCCCAGCTCTGCACCGCTGCCTTTAAACACCTTGCCGGAGATGCCGACCAGTCGATGCTGGATTAACGCCTCGGCGGCCATCATTGTGGTGGTCAGCACCACCTGTTGGGTCACCATGACTCAGGCTCCTTTTACGTTGGTGATAAGATAACCGGCATCACTGCCTACCACTGCCACCTTGTAGATATCGGTGTAACGCACGTTCACCACCTTGCCACCGGCACTGTCGAACCTGTCGACCCTCGGCATGCCCTGACGGCGGAAGGTGTAACCAAATGACGGCTCGTGCTCATCGGCGCTATCGCTACCGGCCTGCGGCCCGGACACGTAATGCAGCATCACATTGTCTGCCCACAAATCCGAGACCGTCTTGCCATCCTGGGAGAGGGCGCGCGGCTGGCCAATCAGCACACTGTCGACCTGGAACAGGTCTTTAAGTATCTCTTCCGTGATGCGTTTACGTTCATTAGCCCCGATGGCGGCCTGCAGCGCGGGATGAAAGCGCAGCAGCGCCATCACCGACGCACCGAGCGTTATCACATTCGGTCGCAGGCCAATGTTGTTGCGCACCACCTCCATACCAGCCTCAATATCCTTGAGGGGATCACTGTCCTTGGCCCCCCAGCCTGTGGCGGCGGTGAGTTTTTTGACGGCTTCTTTCGGATAAATCTTGCTGTCCTGCGCCAGCTCGGCCACATACCGCTCACGGCGCAGGGCTATCCCCTGGGTGGCACGTTTCGCCGCCTTGGCTTCCTCATTGAACATCGACTCCGCCTGTTCGCGGTGATCCACCGGCGCGGCCAAATCATGTTCATCCAGCACGATATCCATCGCGTCCTGTTTTTCGCGGATCATGATATTGCTGTCGGCACCGACGGCGCGTTGCGTTTCATACACCGCAAACAGCCCCTTGCCGAAGGTGGGCACTTTCGCCCCTTCCTTTTCCATCATCACCATCGGGAACAGCTGCTCACCGATAAACGCGGCATTTTTATAGCCACGGGCGACGGTGGTAAGTACCGGGTCAGCGATACGCTTCCCCTTGAGATAATCAGACATACTCTCTCCTTACAGGCAGCGTTTGACCGCCGCTTCATAGCTGATGTTTTCAGACGTCGCCAGGGTCTGCGCTTTCTGGTGCAGGGCCAGCGCGATCGGGTCAGCATCGGCAAATTCCACCGACTGCCCTGACGGGGTACCACGTGCCTTGGTCGCCACCTCGCTGAAACAAACCAGCGGCGGGGAGGTTTTCAGCACGTGTCGGAACGCCTCGCCCAGTGGCTGGGTGAGGCTACCTTCGCTGAAGGCCACCGGCGAGTCGCCGCATTCAACCGCATCCAGCAACGCCACCACCACATTTTTGGCGGCAGGGGCCAGACGCCCTTCGCTGACCAGACTGTCGGCAAAGGCGGCATTCATTTCATGGCGCTGACGTTGTTCGGCCTGACTGTCGGCCTGACGACGTGCCTCAAGCTGACGCTTCAGGTCAGCATTCTCCTGCGCCAGGCGCAGGGTTTCTTTCTCATCCACGGTGTTGTCCTCGATAGTAGGGGGAATTGATGGTGTAGGGGATGCCGGGGCGGCGGGTGTGTTTTCAGTGAAAGCCGGACGCACGCTGTCGCTTTCCTGGACTGCGTCGCGCAGCGCGTCGATTTGCCACGCAGGGAGCACCGCTTCGGTCGCTTCACGGCCAAATTTCTCAATCAAAAAGTCACGCAGCCGGGCGAACAGTGACGCACTGGTTGTACTGTTCCAGTCGGCAAACTCGACCACGCCTTCTTCCGCTTCACTGAACGCGGCTGGCTTGAGGCCCTTAATCGCGGGCGGCTGTGCGCCGAGAAAGCCGATATGGCGCAAATACCAGTTACCGGGCTTCGGGTTGCCGGGCGCATCGGGGGAGTAAAAACAGGCAGAAATATTCTTATAGCGTTTTTGCGCCACCAGTTCGGCAAAGGCCGGGTCGACGTCCTGGGGTTCAGCCAGCACATCAGTCCCCTGTGCCACCAGGCTTTTTACCCAGCCGTAGGCAGGCGCATCGAGCGCAGGATGCCCGATCACGATAGGCGCATCATACAGCGCCGGATCGTAAGCCTGCACCATCGCCGCGACCGCCGCTTCGCTAAACTGGATCCGGTTGCCGTGCATATCGGTATGCGTACCGGTTTTGAAAATATGGAGTGTGCTCATGTCCCCTCCGGTCAATAGACAGGGGGACAGTGTGGCGTGTGAAAACAGGGCAGGCTTTTAAAGGGGTTTAAGAATGTACGGATAACGGCGGGTCACCCACATCATGCCGTTAAAAGGCGACGAGCGTCAATGCAGGCGATAAAAAGGGCGCAGGAAAGCCTTTATAAAGGTTTATAAAGGCCGTCAGGGCGTTCAGGGGTAAACTGCCCCGCCTGAACACCGTAAAACGCGCCACAGGCGTTAGCGGCGGGTGGCCCGTTCCAGATAGCGCAGCACCGACGCCAGCAGTTTTTGTTCGGTACCGGACTGAAGCGCACCCTGCTCATCCACAGGCAGATACGGTCGCGCGGGCAGGGTGACGCGGCGTTGGCGTCCGGCCTTGCCCCCCAGTTGATGTATCCGCACATAATCAAGGTGGCTGCCAAGCGCCGCATGATGGCGACTGTAGTCGGTGGTGACACTGCCGCGTAGCTGGCCGCTGGCTGACAAGGTCATGCCCTCTCTGGCCAGGGCGGCCACGGAAGGTTGCCAGGCCGGGTGCCCCTCATCCTCGAAGTTCAGGTCGGTTTCGGTCTTGAGGGTTTCTGCCAGGGCGCGCATCAGCGGCGTCATGTCCTGCCCGGCGAGGCTCAGGTTGCGTAGCGCCTTTGCCAGTTCGCGGGCATCAATCTGAATGTGCATCAGGTCTTTCATGATGGCCCTCGCCACTGTTGACGCGCCAGTGCAGCCAGCGGGCCGCCGTAGCGCGCAAGGTCAGGGGCGTAAGCACGACCGGGTGTATAGGAAAAGCCGACGTCCGGACTGAGGGTTTTACCGGACGGTAAATGAAACGTGGTCACCGGCTTCATTTCCCCGGTTTTTTCAGAGACCAGTCTGAGCGCCGTCTCCAGTCGACCTGCTGCCGTCCCCACCGCCAGCCCGCGCTGACGCACGTCGTCGGCAGAGAGCGCAATCACGCTGCAGCGACAGCGCCAGCCGTTAGGGGGATAGAAGGTCTGCCAGAACGGATCATCCGCCGGAAAAACCAAACCATGCAGCGCCAGATGACTTTTGCGTGTGTGATTATCGCGGATGGCCACGTACATCCAGTAAGGCCGATCATCGATATTGGCCTGCTGCTCGGCCCAGCGTCCGGCGCTGTAGAGCATAGAGAGATTGGTGCGGTAAATCGTCTCCAGCCGCCATGCACTGCCCTGCTGGAAGGTGACCGGCTCGCCCGTGACGGGGTCGGTGGTATCGGTTTTTCCCCACCATCCCTTGGCCTGTAGCACCGGTGTCAGTTCCTTTTTAAACCACGGCAGGGTCTTGCCTTCCGCCAGGGCGTTTTCCAGTGCCTGGCGGATATCCTCCAGAATATCAAGGCGCATCACTTTCGCCACGGTAAAGGCGTGGGCATGCGCTTCCTGCCACATCGCCTCCCAGTCCCAGGTGATGCGATAACCCTTGGCGCGGAGGTAGGCAATGGCGCGTGCAGGCGGCAGGCCAAAACAGACGGCAATGTCGTGACTATTGAGCACTGAGCCTCCCGGCGATGTTCACCACAAATAAAATCCGCGCCAGGTGCGCCTGCAGACGGTCAGCCGCCATACGCGGATACATTTCTGCCAGCATGCCCATTAATGCCTGGGGCGACTGGCCCTGTTCGACGGCGGCAAACAGCGGCGCCAGTATCGGCTCCATGGCCTTATCCCGTTGCCCGCTGGTTATCAGACTCTCCAGCGCGTGCTCCAGTTCATCCTCTGCCAGCCCGGCGGCGTCGGACTGCGTCTCGGCAAAGGCCGCGTTCGTCAGGGGCGTCATGACCGCTGACTCACTCAGGTCTCCCGGCTGCAGGTTGTACTCACGCATAAAGTATTGCGGGGTAAATACGGCGCCCGCCTGCGACAGGCTCAAATCGCGTTTGGCCTGGGTCTCGTCAATGGTCTCTTGCGCCCACAGCGCCCATGAAGGCATTGGCACTTCACCGAAGTTAAGCTCCACCATAAACCGCAGTACCTGATTGATGGCACTCATCACCATGGACGCATCGCCATCGCGGATATCAGCGGCGACTTCCAGTCCGGCCTGTGCCGAGGCGTGCGTGGTCTCCGCTTCGGTGGTCTGGTTTTGACCCAGCAGGGCAATGACGATTTCAGAGCGCGCCAATTCAATCAGATGGCGATAGATGTCGCTGGAGGCCCCCTTGCCCGCGGATTCAATGATTTCCACCGTGGAATCATTGGGAATCACCGCCACCGCGTCTTCCACCATCTTGTCCAGCGAATCGAGCAGCAGGTCGATTTCGGCATCGGCGGTGCCGCGTGGGTGTTTGCCAACCAGCCAGGGGCTGCCGTACTTCTCGGTAAAGCGCATCCAGAAACGCCAGCCGCCTTTTTTAAACGCCACCGGCCAGAAGCACATCGACAGGTCGGGAAAGCCGTAAGGGTTATCAAAGGTCGCGTCCTGCGTGGCCACCACAAACTTGCGCGGGGGCAATAATTCACCGGCCAGCCCGGCCTGATTGGCACGAAAGCGCAGCTGGTTGCCGTCATCAAAGCTAAACCACTCCGGCGGTTTACCGACAATATCACTGACCTGCAGGCGGTCGTGACGTTTGACCCAGGTCAGTTCAGCGGGCTGGTAGCCAAAGAAGGCCGCATCCAGCAGCTCGCCCATGATACGGTCGATATCCCAGCCTTCCATCACCTCACGCAGAAAATCCACCACCGCCGGGTCGGCATTGCGGGGCGTCAGTCCCCGCTCTAGCGCCTTGACCGCTGATTTACGGCGGCGAATGCTGCTGCCGACCAGCGGTTCGGCGCGCAGTTCACGGTAGACGCTGATATCGCGCCCCAGGGATTTAAGAATGACGTCCGGGTTAGGCAGCCACTGGGTAAACCCCAGAATGCCTGCCGGGCTGCGCTCGCGCGAGGCAATCGTGCGCATCAGTGGCCGACGCGGGTCGGCGAAGGCGACAAATTCGGTCGGTGAGGCATAGAGTCCGCGTGCCATTAATAACCCTCCAGTAATCGGTTAGCCTGCCGGGGGCGGCGGGAGTAAACACGTCCCGGCCCGGTCGGGCTGTCGGCGGCATTGAGCGCCAGAAAACAGGCCCAGGTGCGGTCAGCATGGCCACTGGCATCGCTGTCGGCCACAAAGCGCGGGGCACCGGTCGGGCCGGTCACGCGCGTTAACTTGTGCAGGTCAGCCCGTAAATCCTTGTCACCTTGCGGAATACGCAACCGGCGGTCTTCAAAGATTTCTTTGCCACGCGTGGCCAGCGTGAGTTTATTACCGGCGGTAAACAGCACCCCCTCGACGCGATGGGTACCATGACGGCGTTTGGCATCTTCCACCGGCTTTTCGCCCATGCCGGTCTGGTCGATGCAGCAACGCAGTACCCGGTAGCGAAAAAAGACATCATCGAGTAGCGCGTCCTGCTCGGCAAAGGTGGCCCGTTTGCGGGTAATAATGTCGCGCGTCCAGTACACATCCCCCACCTGCTCAATCACCCAAATCACAAACAGGTCATGACGGGTGGCGATATCAACGCCGACAAAGCAGGGGCCATCGGCATAGTGTTCGGGGACACCCGCCAGGTCATGCTCTACGCCGTCAATCAGTTCATAGGAGAGCCAGCTTGATGCTTCATCCAGCCATTTGAGTTCAAACTCCTGCGCCCATGCCTCCTCGTCGTTCAGGGCGGCACGCATATCGGCAATATCGCGCGGCAACCCTTCACGCACCGCCTGGTAGATATCCACCACATGGCGCGACCAGACGGTATCTAATGACGCATCGGTCATCAGTTCATAGAATTTGTTGCCTTTGCCGTTCGGGGTGGAGGTGACGCGCAGCTTGTAGCCGTTCGATATCACCGGAAACAGCGCCGTCCAGATTTTGCGGCTGTCGGCATGAAAGGCAAACTCATCGAGAAACACATTGGCGGCAAAGCCGCGCGCCGTATCCGGGTTCGCCGGGAGTGCGGTAATACGCGAGCCGCCGGGCAGCACCGCCTCTAGCATCGTATAACGCTCACCTCCACTGCCCATCAGGTAACCTTCAAACTCACGCGCCACCAGACTATAAGCCTGGCAATGCTTTCTGACGCCTTCTTCCATCGCCTCTTTGGCCTGTCGTTCACCGCGCGAAAGAATGACCCAGCGGGTACGCCCGCCACGGGCCTCGGTCTCAAAGCAGTCGTCAACCAGTTCCAGCGTGGTGGTAAAGGTTTTGCCGGTCTGGCGGGCAAACTGGCCGATTTTAAAGCGTGACCGGTCAAGTAACCAGCGCTGCTGGTAAGGGTAAAGCGGCAGGGCAGCGTTCATTGGATAATCCCGTAAATCTGTTGACGGACACGCTGCACGGTTTCCAGGCTGACGTGGCCGTCGTTGTTTTTGACTTCCTGCTCCAGCGCATCCAGCTGGGCGGCAATTTTATCGCGCACCTCGGCCTGATAGCGTTTGAGGCTGACTGACGAGCGGGTCAGGGTGGCAATGCTTTTGCCCACCTTGGCCAAAAGGGAGGCGCGCTCTGCGGGCTCCATTTCGTCATCACTGGCTTCTCGTACGTCGATGAGCGCCGTCAGGATATCGGCCTGGATAGTAGCGATAATCGCCTCTGAGCGTTTGTCCTGGTCGTCTTCCGCCCCTTCGGTAATGACGCGTGCCATCTCGGTAGCTTCACGAATAGCGGCAAAGCGGCGCTGCACCTTTTGACCGTAACGGGAAATCTGCGCCCGACCGATGCTATACCCTTTATCCCGCAGCAACGTCTCCAGCTCACGGTAGCCACTGAAATTGCGCTCGGTCAGCGCCCGGTCGAGCCATTCACGTACCGATGGGGGCAAGACCTCGATATGACTGCGCGGTGCCATGCTCACTCTCTCCAGTATTTGGCCGGGCGGGCAATGCCGGGGATATCTTCGGTGACGTATTCCACCAGATTGACCCCCTCCGGCGTCAGCGTGGCCGTCCATGAACGTGCGGGCGGTCGGGTCAGGCGAACCAGACTTAAGCCTTCAAGGAACAGTAACTCTTTTTGCAGCTCCAGCATGGTCATGTCCGGGTAAAGCGAATGGCCCACATCCCACAGCAGCCGGTCATTGGCCGGATAGGGCCGTGCCTTGTTGACCACCTGCAGTAACACCCAGCGCAATCCTTCGCGGCGCGCCTGTTCGGTCTCTATCATCCTTATCCTCCTGCCACCTGACGCAGTTGTATCGTTTCCAGCTTCTGGTAAATCGCGTCAAGCCGTGACTCCACCACCTGCTGATAATGAATAAATTCGTCGCGCCGGACATAACGTTCCGGCACCTCCACTTTGAATTCCAGCACCTCGCGCTCAAGGCGTGCCCCTTTATCGGACGCGTCGCGCATCAACCGCTCCAGTGACGCAAACCGCTCGGCCTGGCGCTTTTCCGTCTCACGGATAAACCAGCGGGCCAGCCCCGCGAGAAAGCCCGCCAGCCCAAACAGATAGCTCACCAGTACCCAAAAATCGACCTGTAATGTCATGGTGTTAATCCTTCAATATAATCCAGTAGCCCGTTTACCTGTGCCCGCCAGACCTGACATTGCTGCCCGTTGTCGGTGATATTGGCGAGGATATCGCGCTGGGTGACCGGGCTGGGTCTGAGCGGCTCACCAGCGGACGCAGTGGGCCGGGTCGTGTTGCCAGCGCCGCCGGCAGCGGGGGTAGGGACTGAACCGTCAACGTCTGACAGCCCGAGGGCGGCGTTGTAGTGCCGCACGAAGCCACGAGTAAATACGCAGGACACAGCATGAGGCTGGCCTTTTTCATCCAGCCAACGTTGGGTAACATCCTCTATCCGCCTAGTTAAGTGTTGGGTTTGAGTGCGCAGCTGCTCAATACGCGTCAGGTAGTCCTGTTCGGCCTGATGAGCGACCCGCACCTGATGGGTAAATCGTTGCTGCAGGGCGTTTAGGGTTTGCGCTGCCTGCTCGGCGCGCTGTTTCTCCTGAGTGGCAAACGTCTCGCGCAGCTGACTGATGGTTGCCGCGCAACGTCCTGTTGAGCGACCTGCGCCTTGCGTGTAGCCGTGCCACCAGATGCCCGACAGCAGGGCCATCACCAGCAGCCCGCCGAGGCTTTTTAGGCTAACTACACTAAACACAGCTTGCCCCTCCCCAGGTCAGGTAACGCGGTGCCAGGGCTTTTAAAATGCGGCGGGGATAATGGCGATTCTCGCGCCAGGCGCTCATACTACGTCCGGCATTGACTCGCTCAATGCTGTCAAACCAGCGACTGCCATCGTACCCCTGACTTTCCGCCAGACGGCGGTCACGCTGTACCCAGCCCAGGCCACCGTTGTAAGCCGACAGGGTCATCGCCATGCGCTCACAGCGTTTCACCGCCGACACGCGTTGCCATAGCCAGTGATCGAAACTCACCACTGCCCGCAGGCTCCAGCCGGGATTGAGCGGCGCTTTGGCTGCCAGCTCCGGCATTAATTCCCCAATCCATGCTGTGGTCGCGGGCATAAACTGCCCCAGCCCCTGCGCGCCGATGCGATTGGTGATACCCGGCTGCCAGCGGCTTTCGTGCTCAATCTGCGCGGCAAAATCCGCCACCGGCGCATTGAGTCCCCACACCAGACGAGCGTTGCGTATCAGGTCAGCCCGGTACGGGAGTGCGGCTTGCGGCGGACGCGCGGCATTCGCATCAAAGGCACCCCCCAGCAGTAGCATCAGCAAAAAGAACAGCATCATGCCGGGTGGGTTATCGGGGTGTTGGTGGTTATTCATCATCACAGCCCCGTCGCCACGGCAAGACACACCGCCGCCACAATCACCGCCCGACGAAGTTGCGCGGCGGCAAACACCTGATGACAGCCGCCGCGCACCGGATGACGGCCCTGCGCCACCTCGGGGTGGTCATGGTGCAGGTATTGACCGGGGCGGGCCTTGGGGAACAGCGAGCGGTCAAGCCAGTAACCGACCACCGCCGCCAGGGTGATCAACGCCAGCTTGTAGAGCACCACCGGCAATTGTTGCGGCGAGACCAGGCCAATTACCAGCAACAGACCCGCGGCGGTGAGCAACCAACCGCTTAATCGCGGGGTTTTTAATCGGGGTAAGGTGAGTTTTTTTGGGGTCTTCATGGCGGTCTCCCTGACTATCAGGCAGACAGTGTCGCAGGGCAGTGTGCCAAACGCTTTTAAAGCGGTTTACTAGTGGGGAGGTGGGTGAGTGGTTAGGTTAGGTGCAGTCATTAGCCCCTAACGGGGCAAGGGAAAAAGCGCGACCCGCACGGTGCAGGAACACCGCACGAGCCGTCAACACACAGAATCCACCTGTGAGTCAACCGTGGCGCTTTCCGTCCTCGAGGACAGGAAAGAGTCTACCTTAATTTCCATTAGTGAAAAAGGCTTACAGACAATGCAGCAACATTTTTTACCGATACTGCCCTGGATAGGCGGTAAACGGCGGCTGGCAAAACAGATTTTACCGCGCTTCCCGGCGCATACCTGCTACGTGGAGCCATTTTGTGGCGCGGCGGCGCTCTTCTTTATGAAGTCACCCAGCAAGGCGGAAGTGATTAACGACATCAACGGCGAGCTGGTCAATCTCTATCGGGTGCTGAAACACCATCTGGAAGAGTTTATGCGCCAGTTTAAATGGGCGCTGGTCAGCCGGGCGATGTATCAATGGTTAAACATCACGCCGACCGAGACCTTAACCGATATCCAGCGCGCGGCCCGTTTCTATTACCTGCAAAAACAGGCGTTCGGCGGCAAGGTCGCGGAGCACACCTTTGGCGTGACCACCACCAGTGGGCCGCGGCTGAACCTACTACGCATGGAAGAAGAGCTGTCGCTCGCGCATCTGCGATTATCACGCACCACCATTGAACAGCTTGACTGGGCCAGCTGTATTGCCCGTTATGACCGTCCACACACGCTGTTTTACTGCGACCCGCCGTATTGGGGAACGGAAGGCTATGGCGTCGATTTTGGCCTGGAACAATACGAAAAACTGGCGGGGATGGGACGAGACCTGGCGGGAAGGATGATTATATCCGTCAATGATATTCCCGAGATGCGGGCAGTGTTTCAGGGGTTCGAGATGGAGAGCGTACCGATTCGGTATAGTCTGAACAGCAATCAGCCCACCCAACGGCGTGAGCTGATTATTACCGTCAAATAATCTCTTTCGCGGCCACGAATGAAGGGAAGACTTAAGCGCGACTGCGGGCGGTTTTTTTCTCTGCCATTGCAGCAAGGGTACGTTGTGCCACCTCGCGTGTTTCACCAGGGATGTGTCGGAACGTCGTCAATAAAGTTGCTTCCTCCTCATCCCTCACCACATCGAGCGCGCTGGCTTCATCGCTGCGCTCACCGGTCATCACATAAAGAAGGTCAACCCCTAACGCTTTCGCCGCGATTAAGTAGCCCGCATCCGGGTGTCGCTCACTTTTTTCATAATTATACTGGGTGAGCTTTTTAACCCCGCACCGTTCGGCGAAGATTTCTTGGCTAAGCCCCAACCGCAGGCGCTCTGATTTAAGGCGATCACCCACCCCTTCGAGTGTCAGCGTGACCCACTGCTGGACATCAACGGGTGTTTGTTCATCGCTCGCAGCGGCTGTGGAAGTTTTGCCAGCCAGTTGCTGGCTTAACTGCTGTAGCTGCTTCTCTTTTTCAGCCACCAGTTGTTGGCTGCGTTTAAGCGCCGCTTCATCTTTACGTAATGCCGCCTTCAACTCCCTGACTGACATGCGGTCGACCTCATCTAGCGTCAGGCCAACAATGGTGCCGCCTTCGGCGAGTTCCGCCAGATCTTCGTCATCTTGGGTCATTAATTCAAACAGCTTTGCTTTTCCTAATCCGGCCAACGTAGGCCGTTTTCCCATTAACTGAGGAGATAAATATTTTAGTGACGCTTCCATCATCCTCCTTGCCGTTCTTTCTGCTAGACCTAATTGCTCAGTAACAATTTTAGTAAACTCGCCGTGTGGCTCATTTTCTTTAATAATAATTAGCCGCTTCCCCGCTTCCAGCATGGCTTCGGCACTCTGCGCCATATAAAAACGCGCTTCATGCACAATACGTTCTCTTTCATAGGGTAAGCCATCTCCGAAACGCGCCATCACCTCCTGTTGGGCGCTGTTTTCTGCATTTTTTTCAGGGTCTGCAATTGCCCCCCCCCCCTGCAATCGTGATATTGTCCGCGGTAGTTACAGGCAGGCTGGTTGCCGCTTTTTTCTTTGCCATACAGGTCTCCTTTAGGCTGATAACAGCCAGTGGTTTTTAACGGTAATAAGAAATATACAAAAACAAACAAAAAAGACTTTACATTATTTTGTATGTCAATGTATATTTATTTTTAACTTTTTATGACGGAGATAATACCATGTCACTGCAACATCCCGCCGATTTTAAGCGCAATTTTTACGAGCATGTCTATCAGCAATATCCTTCAGTCGCTAAGTGGGCACAGGAATCTGGCTTTAAGCCTCATGACATCTATGTGTTACTGAATGGTGCTTGCCAAGGTTCACGCGGAAAAGCCCGTAAAGCAAAACGCGCCATTGAACAGATAATGGGGAAACCCATGCCATCGAGCAACAAGCGCCATAAAAAATAACATTCGCCTGTTTCACTGACGGTAACACAATTCCCATTAATGAAAAAGAGGCATCCGATGAAAAACACCTTATTGCTGCACCCGTCTTCACGCACACGGCGGGCGCTGCGCATTTTAAAAGCCATGAAAGGGCATTACCGCGACGGCCTGTCCAATAAAGCCCTGGCGACGCTTATCAATGACTCACCCGCCAATATCAGTCGTACCCTGCCGTTTTTAGTGGAAGAGGGCATGGTTGAGAAGCGCTTCAATGGGCACTACGCCCTCAGCG
>NZ_JBPETA010000025.1:0-26994 GCF_051710365.1 Symbiopectobacterium sp.
TTCAGTATTGGTGACAGACCACCACAAGTATCCAACCTCAATTCTGTTCACAAGACCATCGTTGATGTTCTCGGCGAGCGATACCGTCGAATTTATTCTTAAAGTAGGTGCGGAATGACGGTTCCATCCTGTAGTTTCACATGAAATTATTATATTCACTAGGTTTTATATTTTAAAAAGTGCTATTTAAAAACGAAGGAATTGACAGCATCCTCAGCAACATCATAAATTTACACGCTCTGATGTCTGCGTGTTCAAATTCGAACGCGGGATTGTTGCACCCCGTGCCCACAGTGACGTGGCAAACGTCATCAGTGTGAAGTTATTACATTTTTATGATCGTTAAAGCAGTGACATAAATTAATAACCTTTAATTTTGCATGCCTTTAACCGGGCATGAATTTATTAACACAGCACCATAATTGCACCAGGGGTTACAAATGAGGGTCAATACGCCTGTTACGCAACAGGAGTATCTGTTGGACGTGGACACAACTTTGATGTCCACCACCGATACTCAAAGTTACATTACCTACGCCAACTCCGCTTTCATTCGCGTCAGCGGCTATGCCGAAGATGAACTTATCACACAGCCCCACAAACAATGTGGTGCGCCACCCGGATATGCCCGTCGAAGCATTTGCAGACATGTGGTACACCCTGCAACAAGGCGATAGCTGCACAGGGCTGGTAAAAAACCGACGTAAAAACGGCGACCATTACTGGGTTCGCGCCAACGTCACGCCGGTTTATCATAACAATCAATTGAGTGGCTATATTTCCGTGCGCAACACGCAGAGCGCGGAAGAGATCAAATTTGTCGAACCCCTGTACGAAGCCGTACAACAAAAGCAGGCAGGTAGCCGCGCTTTCTATAAAGGATTGGTGGTTCGCACCGGGTTATTTGCACCGCTCTCTGTGCTGCAAAAAATCTCCGTGCGCTGGCGCATCCGTTGCCCGCTGTTTATCGCAGCGTTGGCTCCCGTTCTGCTCACCTATTTCGGCCTCGATCCGGTTTGGTCTGCGCTGGCGGCGGTCATCCTGTTTCTGTTGTTGGATGCCTTTTTGCAAAACCAAATCAGTCGCCCGCTGAAAACCATGCAGAAACACGCACAGAGCGTGGTACCAGGACGCAAAACGTCACACGTTCACTTTAACCGCGTGGATTAGATAGGCCTGTTAATGCGCTCCATTAACCAGTTTGGCCTCAACCTTCACTCGCTGGTGGATGACGTTGGCACTCAGGTTCAAGGCATGACCGACGTGAGCCAACGTCTGACGGAAAACAATACGTCACTCAATGCCCGTACCGAAGAGACCTCAGCCAACTTGCAACAAACCGCCGCCGCAATCGAAGAAATTATCGTTGCGGTACAGCAAAGTGCTGAAACGGCAATCCAGGCCACCAGTATGGCGGAAGCCGCCAGCCAGACGGCGCAAAAAGGCGGGGATATCATGGGGGAAACCATCGGTATGATGGAATCCATCTCCAAGGCAAGCGATAAGATCGTCGATATTATCGGCGTGATCGACAGCATTGCGTTTCAAACCAACATTCTGGCACTCAACGCCGCGGTAGAAGCCGCCAGAGAGGGTGTGCAAGGACGCGGTTTTGCCATGGTCGCTGCCGAAGTACGCAACCTGGCCCAACACTCTGCCTCTGCCGCCAAAGAGATCAAAACGCTGATCGATGCAAACGTCGCAAACGTGGAGTCAGGCGGTAAAATGGTGGAAAACGCAGGTAAACACATTGCGGATATCGTCAGCGAAGTGCTGCAAGTCTCTACCATGATCAAAGAGATCAGCAACGCCACGCAAGAGCAGACGCAGGCGTTGGGGTTGATTAACCAATCCATCGCCCAAATCGAAATCATGACCCAAAGCAATACCGAAATGGTGGTGCAATCAACTGATACGGCAGAAAGTTTGAACCGTCAGGCTCAACGGCTCACCAGCGCCATCAATGTGTATGGTAGTTGATTAATCCCCCTTTCAACGCACGATACGGCTGGGAATAAGGATAATTCCCTCGCCGTGCGTCCCGCGCAATACCGATAGCCCCTTCCAGGGTTTCTCTCGGCACTGGCAAATAACACATATTGTTACATTTGCTGTAAAAAACCTGATCCTATCGTTCTGTATTCCGACAAAATCCCTGTCAAGCTAGAGGGAATAAACGTCGATACTCTATAAGCACAACCAGTGCCGTAATGACAAGGAGAAAAAATTACCAGCATCAGCGCAGTGACGTCTGCCTCTGGCAGCAGCGCGAGCTCAGGGACCAGCAATGAGCAGCAAATTGCTCGTCTTAATCAGCAGATTAAAACGCTAACGCAGCAGGCCAAATCGCTCGCTTCCTCCCTCGAGAAAGCCAGCACGGATGAAGAAAAGGCCAGTATTCAGGAGCAGCAGCAGTTGATTCAGGCGCAGATTCAAGCGCTTCAGGCCCAAATCGCCCGGTTGCAGAATGAGTCATCAGAGAGTAAACAGCAGCAGGCGGCATCCACGTCTACGGCTAAAGAGGAAGGCGTTAACAAGCCGACCGAAGAGAATAAAATCAACATCTACGTGTAGCCGTTCAGCCACACGCGCAGCACCGCAAACGCGGTGCTGCTTTTAACGCTGCTTGAGCGGCGTCACCAACCCTTGCAGCCCTTCAATCTTGATGGTCAGCGTCAGCTGCATCAAATCACCCAGTCGCCCTTTGGGAAACGAATCCTTGCGGGCAAACCACAGCAAATACTCCTCAGGCAAATCGATCAGTACACGGCCCTGATACTTGCCAAACGGCATTTGCTGGGTGGCGATGGCGATCAAATCCTCTTTTTCCATCGGTTAGGCTCCGAGCAGGCGGATCATCTCAGCTTCATCAATCACCGGGATATTCAACTCTTGTGCTTTGGCCAGCTTGGAGCCCGCGGCTTCCCCGGCAATCACCATATCGGTTTTCTTGGACACGCTGCCGCTCACTTTCGCGCCCAGCGCCGTCAGGCGATCCTTGGCTTCATCACGGGATAGCTGGCTCAACGACCCCGTCAGCACAATGGTCTTGCCAGCAAACGGGTTATCGAGCGTCGCAACATCCACCCTCTCGATGTCAGGCCAATGGATATTGATGCCCTCAGGATTGATAAGCTCGCGAATCACTTGCTGGTTGTGCGCTTCTTGCAGGAAATGGCGCACATGCTTCGCCACGATAGGCCCCACATCCGCCACTTCCAGCAGCGCTTCTTCATCCGCCGCTAGCAGGTTATCCAGGGTGGCAAAATGCTGTGCCAGGTTGCCTGCGGTCGCCTCCCCTACGTCACGGATACCCAGCGCAAACAGGAAACGGGCAAAGGTGGTGGATTTGGCTTTTTCCAGCGCATTGACCAGATTCTGCGCCGACTTCGGCCCCATACGATCCAGCCCGGTCAGGATGCCAGCGGTAAGCTTGAACAGGTCGGCGGGGGTTTTGACGTACTCTTTTTCCACCAGTTGGTCGATAACCTTGTCACCCATACCTTCCACGTCCAGCGCACGACAGGAGACAAAGTGCTTTAACGCTTCCTTACGCTGTGCTCCGCAGATCAACCCGCCAGTGCAGCGCGTCACCGCCTCACCGTCAACGCGCTCCACCTCGGAACCGCACACCGGACATTGCTCAGGAAAGTCGATAGCACGCGCATCCGCAGGGCGTTCTGCTTCCACTACCCCAACGATCTGCGGAATAACATCGCCTGCGCGACGCACGATAACGCGATCGCCTATCTGTATGCCGAGACGTTCAATCTCATCGCGGTTATGCAAGGTGGCATTGCTCACCATTACCCCGGCAACGGCAACCGGCTCAAGGCGTGCGACCGGCGTAATGGCACCAGTGCGCCCTACCTGAAAATCAACGCCGTGCAGCCAGGTCAGTTGTTCCTGCGCCGGGAATTTAAAGGCCACCGCCCAGCGCGGCGCGCGCGCCACAAACCCGAGCCGCTCTTGCAATGCCAGATCGTCAACTTTGACCACCACGCCGTCAATATCGAAGCCGAGCGTAGCGCGCTCTTGCTCCACCTGACGATAAAATGCCAGCACGTCTGCACTGCCAGTGCACAAACGAATACGATCGCTAACCGGCAATCCCCAGGCTTTAAATTGCTTCAGGCGTGCCAGATGGCTGGCTGGCAAGGTTCCGCCTTCCAACAGGCCAACGCCATAGCAGAAGAACGTCAGGGGACGTTTGGCCGTAATGCGTGGATCGAGCTGACGCGACGACCCCGCCGCCGCATTGCGCGGATTGGCAAAAATCTTGGCACCAGTACGCCGCGCTTCATCATTCATCTTTTCAAAGCCACGGTGTTTCATAAACACTTCGCCACGCACTTCAACTCGCGCAGGGATGTTATCACCGTGCAACCGCAGCGGAATGGCACCGATAGTACGGATATTGGCGGTAATGTTTTCCCCTGTCGTGCCATCGCCGCGCGTGGCGGCCTGCACCAGCAGGCCGTTTTCATACAGCAGGCTTACCGCCAAACCATCAAACTTCAGCTCACAACAGAAGGTCAGTTCCTCACCGCTTTTCAAGCGATCCTGCACGCGTTTGTAAAACGCCAGATAGCTTTCATCATCGAATACGTTATCCAACGACAGCATCGGCACCTCATGGCGCATGGACTCGAACGCCGACAGGGGGGCTGCGCCAACGCGCTGCGTGGGCGAATCTGGCGTAATCAGTTCAGGATGTTCCGCTTCGATCGCCTTGAGCTCATTCATCAGGCGGTCATATTCCACGTCAGGAATTTCCGGCGCATCTTCAACGTGATATTTATATTCGTGGTGGCGCAATTGCGCGTGCAGCTCGGCCACACGCGATGTCAGATGTTCAACTGTCACTGGATGGTTACCCGTACTCTTTTGGTTTATCGCGGCGTATTGGCTTTGATGGCATTAATAATGTTAGTGGTAGAACAGCCATCTTCAAAGTTCAGCACCTGGACGTCACCGCCGTTGGCCCACACCTCTTTACTGCCTGCGATATCTTCCGGCTTGTAGTCACCGCCTTTGACCAGAATATCCGGCAAAATGCCAGCAATCAGGCGCTGCGGGGTATCCTCTTCAAACGGCACCACCCAGTCCACCGCGCCGAGGGCGCTTAACACTGCCATACGTTGCGCCAGGGCATTGACCGGACGCGTGGGGCCTTTCAAGCGGCTGGTGGAGTCATCGCTGTTCACCGCCACAATCAAGCGATCGCCCAGTTTGCGTGCGTTCGCCAGATAAGAGACGTGACCGGCATGCAGAATATCGAACACGCCGTTGGTCATGACAATTTTTTCACCGCGCAGGCGCGCCTGCGCGACAGCCGCTTTCAGTTGCGCTTCATCCATCGCACCAAAACCGCTGTCAGCGCGGCCACGAATGGCATTTTCCAGCTCGATAGGCGTGACGGTAGAGGTTCCCAGCTTGCCCACCACCACACCGGCTGCGGCGTTCGCCAGGAAACAGGCATCTTCCAGTGAATTTCCCGCCGCCAGCGCCGCTGCCAATACACCAATCACGGTATCGCCCGCACCGGTCACATCGTAGACTTCCTGCGCCTGTGTCGGCAGATTCAGCGGCGCTTTGCCCGGCTGAAGCAGCGTCATACCCTGTTCGGAACGGGTGATCAGCAGTGCGGAAAGATCAAAATCGGCAATCATTTTCTCGCCGCGCGCTACCAGTTCTTCTTCGGTTTTGCTGCGTCCGGCAACCGCTTCAAACTCGGACAGGTTCGGAGTCAGCAAGGTGGCACCGCGATAGCGCGCGAAATCGGTCCCTTTCGGGTCAATAAGTACCGGCACGCCCGCCGCATTGGCGGTTTGGATCATCGCCTGCACATGAGCCAGAGCGCCCTTCGCGTAGTCTGACAGCACCAGCGCGCCGATTTTCGGCAACGCCTGCGCAATGCGTTCCAACATCGGCTGCGGATCAACGCCGTCAAAACCTTCTTCGAAATCCAGGCGAATCAACTGCTGGTTGCGCGACAACACACGCAGTTTGGTGATAGTAGGGTGCGTCGGGACGGAAACAAAATCGCACTTGACGTTCACATCGCTCAGTTTGGCGCTCAGCGCGCGTGCGGCATCATCGATGCCCGTCAACCCGACCAGACGGGAGTTGGCACCCAGCGCCGCAATGTTCATGGCCACGTTGGCCGCACCGCCGGGACGTTCTTCAATGGTATCGACTTTGACTACCGGTACAGGCGCTTCTGGCGAAATACGGCTGGTAGGGCCGTACCAGTAGCGATCCAGCATCACATCCCCTACCACCAGCACACCAGCCTGACGAAAATCAGGTAATGAAACTTTCATGCACCTACTCCAAGATGTTTTTTGTCATACAGTTGGCCGCGATAATAGCACAGCCCCCGCAGCCCTTCGAAACAACATTCGTTGCCTACTGCGCCCCGGTACCCAGCCATTTTCCCCAGTTGGTTTTCACTTGTTGACGCTCGGTCAAAAAGCTTTCAGCGCTTACACGCGCCGACTGTTCCTGCAACGCCAGATGATGCAACGCATCGCGCAGGGTAATGTACGCCAGCGTCAAAGCCCGCGCTTCGTCCTCGTCCATCACGCCGCACTGTGCCATAAGTTCCAGAATGCGCACGTTATCAGACCAGCGCGTCAGGCGCGGCTCCTGTGCTGCATAACGCAGGACCAGATACTGCACGATAAATTCGATATCGGTGATACCGCCCTCATCGGTTTTCAGATCAAACAGCGCAGGGTCTTTATTGGCCAGATGCTGGCGCATCTTCTCGCGCATTTCGCGCACTTGTGCACGCAGCGTCTCCGGCGCGCGTTCCTGACATAAAATCTGACGCCGTATCGCCTCAAACTGCGCCTGCACGCCTCGCTCACCGTAGACCATGCGCGCGCGCACCAGCGCCTGATGTTCCCAGGTCCAGGCTTCATGTTGTTGATAGTCGCCAAAAGCCCCGACGGTGCTGACCAGCATTCCTGCCGCCCCGGACGGACGCAGACGAGCATCGACTTCGTACAGAATGCCCGATGAGGTACGCGTACTGAACAGGTGCATCACACGCTGCGCCAGACGGAGATAGAACTGGCGACCATCGATACTGCGCTCACCGTCGGTTACCACCTCATCCGTGCAGTCCAGCAGGAACACCAGATCGAGATCGGAGCTGTAGCCCAGTTCCCAGCCGCACAGCTTGCCATAACCAATTACCGCAAAGCCGCGTCCTTCGCGCTGTTGCAGATGTGTCGGTTGCCCATAGCGCGCCACCATTTGCGTCCAGGCTTGCTGCACCACGGCGGCGATAATGGCTTCCGCCAGATAGGTTAAGTGATCGCTCACTTTCATTACCGGCAGCACGCCCGCGATGTCACCTGCGGCAATGCGCAACTGCTGCGCCTGTTTGAACTGCCGCACCGCTTCCAGTTGCTGCTCTTCGTCTTCCTCAGGCACGCGCATCAGGTATTGGCGCAGCTCATCGTGATAGGCTTCCGGCGCCAGCGGGTGGTAGAGCGTCGCCGGATCGAGCAGTTCATCCAGCAGCAGCGGGTAGCGCGCCAACTGGCTTGCCACCATTGGCGAGGCAGCACACAGACGGACCAATTGAATCAACGCAGGGCGCGATTCCAGCAGCAGTTCCAGATAGGTGGTGCGCGTCACGATACCGAGCAACAACGGCGTCAGGCGCGGCAAAATAAGCTCAGCCTGCTGGTGAGCACACACTTCGTCCAGCAGCAGCGGCATAAGATGATCGAGCACGTCACGCCCGCGTGGGTCAATGGTACGTTTGACCAAATCATGACGAAAATCGGTAATGGCGCGCAGTAGCTCGTTACGTGCCCCTTCGCTGAGGTGAGTCATTAACGCCCCCATATCCACCTCATCGGGCGCGTCCAGCCATACGCTGTTGTAACCGCTGCACTCCGGCGCATCCTGCCCGTCCTGCGCATCATCGCCAATCAGGTCGTTAAACACCCGGCGCACCGCCAGCATATGGTTTTGTAAGGCATCGTTTAACGCTTCCCAGCCGTCAAACCCCATGCCCCACGCCAGACGCTGCTGATTCAGCGCTTCTTGCGGCAAGGTTTGCGTCTGCTCATCGGCAATCTCTTGCAACAGGTTTTCCAGCCGCCGTAAAAACAGATAGGCATTGCTCAGTTCGTCCACCTGCTGCGGCGAGAGCAGGCCCAGACTACCGGTGTGCTGCAACGTCGGCAGCAGTTCCCGGCCTTGCAACCCCGGTTCACGTCCACCGCGAATCAGTTGGAAAACCTGGGTGATAAACTCAATTTCGCGAATACCACCCGCGCCCAGCTTGATGTTGTTACGCAGATCGCGTCGCCGTACTTCGCGGGCAATCATGCTCTTCATGTTACGCAGCGATTGGATCACACTGAAATCGATATAGCGGCGGAACACAAACGGACGCAGCAACGCGCGCAGTTCCTGACTGTAGGCATCTTCCATGCCGCCCATCAAACGCGCTTTCACCATCGCGTAGCGTTCCCAATCGCGCCCCTGCTCCTGATAATACTCTTCCATCGCAGCAAAGCTGAGCACCAGTGGACCGCTGTCGCCAAACGGGCGTAAACGCATATCGACACGGTAGACAAAGCCGTCCACAGTCATCTGATCCAACGCTTTGATCAGGCACTGCCCCAGTCGGGTAAAGAATTGCGCATTATCCAATTCGCGCCGTCCCCCGCGCGTTTGGCCGTTTTCCGGATAGACAAATATCAGGTCGATATCAGAGGAGAAGTTCAGTTCACCGCCCCCCAGCTTGCCCATGCCCAATATCAGCAGCGGCTGCGGCTCCCCTTGCGCATTACAGGGCGTGCCCCACTCGCGGCAGCAGGCGTCATACAACCAACCGCGCGCCGCCACAATCAATGTCTCAGCCAATTCGCTCAGTTGACGCAGCGTTTGCGGCGTGGTGCTGGTGGCGAGTGATTGCGACCAGGCAATACGTACCAGCATCCGGCGACGAAACTCACGCAGCACGCGCATCAGCGTCGCCTCATCGCTCACCGCCTCCAGCGCTTGCGCCAACCATTGCCCATAATGCTGCCACTCCTCCGGCTGCGGCGGTTGCTGATGCAATGCCTCCCACCAATCGGGATAGCGCGCCAGCGCCTCGCTGACAAAGTCACTGGAGGCCAGCACCGCCAGATCCTCTGGCGCGATGGACGCAGGGAGCGTCATGCTCTCTTGCAGGCGGGATAACACACGCTGCGCCTGCTCCGCCAGCAGCGGCGGCAACGCAGAGGAGAATGGCGAATTCGACATGGCAACTCCCTGATAATCCCGGCGCACCGGGAAACAATAATACGTTACACGCTGGCGCTGCTTAACCAGTACGGCGTTTGTTCCACCGCCTGACGGCGCGTATTTTCCAGCACGCTGTCCACGCCCGAAGCGGGAAGGTGCTTGATACCGTGCTCTACCGCACGCCACTGCGCGATAAAGGATTCGACGGTGGTTTCCGGATAGGCAATGGAGAGCAGCAGGAACGCATTGATGTTGCGTTGCAAACGCGCCAACTGCTGCTGGTAGTGATCCGCATCCAGCGGGTGACTAAATACGGAGCGCAATTCCGCCATGGCGCGATCCAGCATCACGTCACAAAAGCGTTTATACGAGCCCATTAGGCGCATACGGCTTTTGTTATCCATATGTTCACGCCAGCTGCTGTTAACCAACCATGAGGTGAGCACTAACTTACTGTTCAGATAGTTGGCGTCATAACATACCTTCTCGGCGTCCGTTTCACGTGCGACCTGCTCTTCCAGATGGGTGAGCGCCGCGCGGAACAGCGTGGTCACTTTGCGCGGCACCGCGCCGCCCACCAGCACCAGCATTTCACGCATCAACGCACCGGCTTCCAGCAATTGCAAACGCGCCTTGCGTTCACCGCGAGCCCACAGCTCTTCATGATATTGCCAGTGGGCCAGCGCATGCTCCAGCGCAGCGCCAATCGCCTGATCGATAGTGCTCTTTGCAGGCAGCGTCAGCATACGTAGCGCCCGACATTCGCGCGGCACCGCACCTTGAGCCAGATGATAACCGCGGGCCGCTTTGCTCAGGCTGCCCTGGCGCATTCCGCCCCACTCCGCCAGCTCTTGCGACAGCGCCAACAAATCATCGGTTTGCCCGGCTTTCAATTCCATCTCCAATTCCAAAATGGGCTCACTCAATTCACCAGCGGCAACTTCCCCCTGATCGAAGGCAATCTCAATCAAACTTTGGTGATAAGCGATAACCCACTGCTCACGCTGAAAATGGGTGCTAAACAGCGGATGCAGCGCCTGAGCAAGTGCTTCAACATCGCATTCTGGCGGCCAGACGTCTGCGGGCAGCAACCGGATATCCAGATTGGCATTCGCCAGCGGCACATTGTATTCAGGATGCTGATGCAGCCCGCCGATCAACGTACCAGCGGTTTTCAGCGTCATTTCGTGCTGGCCGTTTTCACCGCGCACACGCAGCCCCATACCGAACTGACGCAGCGTGTTATCCACCGTTTCATAATAGGTGTTGCTAAGCAGCCGCCCTTCCAGATGCTCACTGTGGCTGTAGTCAGTTTGCCAGGCGGTCAGTTTGCGCGGCAGCGTAGCCGCCATGTCTGGGTGCACAATAAACTTCAGTTCGATCTCTTCACTCATCATCATTTCAATCTAAAAAGCATGACCCTGCGGGTCGGATGCTGACAGCCATTCATCAGCGACGGAAAATACGGATGCTTGCTATACCCTAAATAATTCGAGTTGCAGGACAAAACGTTTACGTTTTGAACAGCGCTTGCGCTGGCTCTTTAGGGCGAGGCTCATTTATGAGTCTCGTAACGCGGCAAGAGAAGGAGTCCCGATGAGCTTACTCAGGTAAGTCGGGTAACTAAACGCAGCCAACGCACCTGCAACTTGAAGTATGACGGGTATATATTACACCACCTTACCCCTAACATCTGCGGCAGAAAAAACCTACCGGGCAGCGATGACAGGTAACGCGGCGTGGGTAATAGGAGTGTTCTCATTTCGGTTTACCCATTGCCTCGTCAGACTTATGCCTCTACTATCACCCAACCATTCGCACAACATGATGAAATTATGAAGAAATTATGCCTCGTTTGTTTCACCTTTGTCAGCCTCACACTGAGTTGGGCGAGTCACGCAGAAGATAAACGCTACATCTCCGATGAGCTGTCGACCTACATTCATACTGGCCCTGGCACCCAGTACCGCATCATTGGCACGCTCAATGCCGGTGAGGAAGTCACCGTGCTCAGCGTGAATAAAAATGCCGGCTATGCCCAAATTCGCGATAGCAAAGATCGCACCAGTTGGCTGCCGCTCAATCAACTGAGTCAAACGCCCAGCCTGCGCCTGCGCGTGCCGGAACTGGAAAAGCAGGTTTCCGACCTCACCGCGCGGTTAGGCAATATCGATCAGGAATGGAACCAGCGTACTGCCGATATGCAGCAAAAAATGTCTGCCAGCGACAATATCATCACCGCGCTGCGTAACGAAAATCAGGATTTAAAAAATCAGCTGATTGTCGCGCAAAAGAAGGTCGATGCCGCCAATGTGCAACTGGATGACAAGCAACGGGAAATCATTTTGCAATAGTTCCTGTACGGCGGTGGCGTGGCAGGCATCGGCCTGCTGATCGGTTTGCTGCTACCGCACCTGATCCCCAGCAGAAAGAAAAACGATCGCTGGATGCGCTGAGGCGTAAGCCATATCATCAATCACATTGGCCTGCGGCATAGATTGCGGCAGGCCGATGGGTATGTAACTATTAACCTTATGTTAACGTAGTGCTCCCGTCATCCTCGGTACAGGCCGGGGACCTCTTGCAGAAGGAATGCGTTTGGCCTGTAAGAGATTCCCGCTTGCACGGGAATGATCGGATGAGTAAAGCCAGGAGTGTGTATTGAAGAGTTATCTGGTTGGCGGTGCAGTGCGGGACGCCTTACTCAATCTCCCAGTGTCAGAACGTGACTGGGTGGTGGTGGGTGCCACACCGGGACAGATGTTAGCGCTTGGCTACCAACAGGTCGGGCGGGATTTTCCCGTCTTTTTGCACCCGGAAAGCAAAGAAGAGTATGCGCTGGCGCGTACTGAACGCAAATCGGGTAACGGCTATACTGGTTTTATTTGCCATGCCGCACCCGATGTTACGCTGGAAGCGGATCTGCTGCGGCGCGATCTGACCATCAACGCCATCGCCCAAACCGCAGAGGGTGAGCTGGTTGATCCCTATCACGGTCGGTACGATCTGCAACAGCGTTTACTGCGCCATGTCTCTCCAGCCTTTCAGGAAGATCCGCTGCGCGTACTGCGCGTGGCGCGCTTTGCCGCGCGTTTTGCCCATCTCGATTTTCACATCGCGGAGGAAACGCTGGAGCTGATGCAATTTATGACGCGCGAGGGCGAGTTGGCTTTTCTGACGCCCGAACGGGTGTGGAAAGAGACGGAAAAGGCGCTGGCAACCCGCTCGCCTCACGTCTATTTTCAGGTGCTGCGCGACTGCGGTGCGCTGGCGGTGTTGTTTCCCGAAATCGACAATCTGTACGGCGTACCGGACCCGGCACAATGGCACCCGGAAATCGACAGCGGCGTTCATACCCTGATGACCCTAATGATTGCCGCTCGCCTCACCCCCGAGATCGATGTACGTTTTGCCACGCTGTGCCACGATGTGGGAAAAGCGCTGACGCCGCCCGAGCTCTGGCCGCGTCACCACGGACACGGCCCGGCGGGCGTGAAACTGGTGGAGCAACTGTGCCAGCGCTTACGCGTACCTAATGCGCTGCGCGACCTGGCTAAGCTGGTGGCGGAATATCATGACCTGGCGCATACCGTAACGGTATTGCGGCCCAAAACGCTGATGAAACTGTTTGATGCGCTGGACGTGTGGCGCAAGCCGGAACGACTGGAAAAGCTGGTGCTCACCAGTGAAGCGGATGCCCGTGGCCGCACCGGGTTTGAGGAATCACCCTATCCGCAAGGCGACTACCTGCGCGAGGCATTCACCGTTACCAGCGCGGTCACCAGTAGCGCAGTCGTGGCCGACGGTTTTCAGGGTATTGGCGTGCGCGATGAGTTGCACCGGCGACGTATTGCTGCGCTTACCGCGTGGAAAGCGCAGAAAATTCCCGCTTCGACCTCGTAAGCGGCTTATTTTGTGCTACAGACCGCAATATAGTTAAGCTGGTGCCGGTAGCGGCGGAAGGTGCGAAACAGCCGAAGGGAGGTTGCGCGGTTTTCCGCCTTCAACGCGTTGCGCACAATCTTTGCTGCGCCGCCCCAACCTTCATCGTAAATCATGCCAGACGGCGTCATCAACGTCATCGCGCCCTGCCCGTTCTCCACCTGGCTGAAACCACTTTCAAGAAACAGGTTGCGCCACCCCGCCAGCGTTAACGGCTGAACGTTGACATTGATTGCCGCGCGCATCTGCGCCGTGACGTCACCTGACGCCTGCGGCAGCAGCATGATGTCATGGGTCAGCAGCCGCCCTCCGGGTTTTAGCACGCGTAAATATTCCTGAATCAGCGGGCGCTTGGCTTTGTCGGCGTACATGGTGAGCATCGCTTCGTTAATCACCACGTCAAAGTGGTTATCGGGGAACGGTAACGCTAAGGCATTCGTTTCCATCACCGTCACCCGTCCTCCAACACCCGCGGCCAGAATGTTGTGCCGTGCTTGCTGTAATGCCGCCTTGTCCATATCCACCCCGACGATAGCGCACCCGTAACGCTGCGTCATCTCAATGGCGGTGGTGCCCATATTACACGCCACTTCCAGAACACGCGTCGATGGCGTCAGCGCGCCCTGCTGCATCAACCACTCGGTGGCTGCGCGCCCACCGGGGCGCAGGCGTTTTTTACCCAACCGCGCCAGAAATTTATGTCCCGCCAGTTTCTCTGACATGCTTACGTCCTCCTCGCGATTACCGTGCTCAGGTGCTTGCTGAAAACAAGCAAATGATTATTATTTTCGTTTGATTGTCAGACACTGTAGAACCCCGTGAGTGAGGCACCAATGACGTTTGTCAAAATACCCCTACCGACAGAGGAACATTGCGAGGTGCTGTTTTCCCATCAGTGGCTACGCAACGAGCCTGAAGCGGTGGTACTCGCCTTACAGCGCGCATGCTGTCGTATCCGCTTTCAGGCAGGGGAAACGCTGTTTCGCGAAGGGGACAAGATGCGCTACTGCCCGCTGGTGGAACAGGGTGAACTACAGGCGTTTCGTCATACCTATCAGGGGGATGACAAGGTCTTCGGGCAGTTTGTACGCGGAGAATGGGTGGCGCTCGCCGCCGTGTTTATGGAACACGGCCGCTTCCCGATGAACATTCGGGCACTCAGCGCAGGACAGGCAATGTTGATTCCGCGAGAGACACTGCATCAGTTTTGTCTGCAACGGCCGACGCTGGCGCTGCAACTGCTGGGCAACCTCAGCCAGAAGCTTTACGCCACCATCAACCAGATCGACTGGCTGACCTCCAGTTCGGCGGGCTAACGGTTGGCGGATTACCTGCTGCGTCTACATCGCTCCCAGCAAGATACCCAGCCAAACGCGCAGGTTCGGCTACCGCTCAATCGCGGACAGCTGGCAACACAGCTGGGTATTCGCGCAGAAACCTTGAGCCGCCTGATGGAGGAGTGGCAGCGGCAGGGTTACATCACCTGCCGCGCCAGTTACATCACGTTATGCAATCTGGATTACCTGCGCGCGTTGGCCGCGCAGGCACAGCGTCCCTTCTGAGTTAGAAGAACACCAGATAGACAACGCCCGCCACGAAGAAGCGGTAAATCGCGAACGGGACAAACGAAATACGTTTGATCAGTTTCAGGAAGGTTTTGATAGCGACCAGCGCAACCAGAAACGCGGTGATAAAGCCCACGGCGAACATCGGCACATCGGCCAGCGACAGGAAATGCCAGCTTTTATACAGATCCAGCACCGTCGCCCCCATCATCATTGGCACCGCCAAAATAAAGGAGAACTCAGAAGCGGCGTAACGGCTGACACCCACCAGCATCCCGCCGGAAATGGTCGCGCCCGAACGGGAGAATCCCGGCCACAGCGCCAGACATTGAAAACAGCCAATCATAAATGCCTAACGATAGGAGATATCATCCAATCCGCTGGCACGCGGCGTCTTGGGCTTCAGCCACTCCGCCGCCAGCAGCAGGAAACCGCCAACAATCAAGGCGTACATCACATTCTGCGGAGTAAACAGTGACTTGATAGTGCTGTGAAACACCAACCCCAACACCACCGCCGGGATCATCGCCAGCAGAATATGCCCCAGCTTCAGACGATCGTTACTGCGTCCTTCATGGGGCACTGCACCAAAGTGGATACCGATCAGCCCAAACAGACGACGCCAAAACATCACAACGACCGCCAGGATAGAGCCCAATTGGATAATGACTTCGAAGGTTTTCGCCTTCTCATCATCAAACCCCAACCAACTGCCAACAATAATCATGTGCTCCGTCGATGACACGGGCAAAAACTCCGTTAACCCTTCAACAACCCCAAGAATAAATGCCACCACCAGCGTGTGGAGATCTGCCATGCTCGCGCCCTGCCTTTCCGAACCGAAATAAAAGAAGCACCCATAAAAAAAGTGGCTACGCTGTCCGCGTGCGCCACTTTAAACACCACCACAATAGACTAAAAAACGCGATGTTAGTTTCACTGACAAAAAAGATTCATAAAAAAAACCACATGTGCAAACCCGTACGCATTTATCGTGTGCCGCGCTCGATCACTACGCCCACCTGGCGTGCCTGCGCGACGGCTCCCGGCTTGCTCACTTTGATACGCAGCCAGGGGATGGCAAAGCGCTGCATCAGCAATTGCGCCACCTCTTCCGCCACGCGTTCGACCAGCGCAAACGGCTGACTGGAGACATGGGCAATCACGGCTTCACTGACATCGGCATAGCTGAGGCAGTCGTTTACATCGTCGCTTGCGGCAGCCTTGCGGTTATCCCAGCCCATTTCGATATCGAGCACCAGCTTTTGCGAAATGGTTTGTTCCCAGTCGTAAACGCCGATAGTGGCAATCACGGTAAGTTCTTCTATAAATACAATATCCATCACGTCATTCTCTGTTTTTGGCGCTGTTTGGTATCACTTCCGCCGGAATATGTGTATTATCCACGGATGGCAACTGTAAAACGACCTTTATTCAACGGAACCGCGTTATGAGTGCTACCGCGCTTGGCATGATAATTTTCGCGTATCTGTGCGGCTCCATCTCCAGTGCGATTCTGGTGTGCCGCATCGCGGGTCTGCCCGATCCACGCCAGCATGGTTCAGGAAATCCCGGCGCGACTAATGTATTACGTATCGGTGGCAAAGCCGCCGCCGCTACCGTGTTGGTGTTTGACGTGCTGAAAGGCATGTTACCGGTCTGGGGCGCTTATGCGCTTGGCGTCACACCGCTTTATCTTGGTATTACCGCGATTGCCGCCTGTTTGGGCCATATCTATCCGGTGTTTTTCCGTTTTCGCGGCGGGAAAGGTGTGGCAACCGCGTTTGGTGCCATCGCGCCTGTCGGCTGGGATCTGACCGGTGTGATGACCGTCACTTGGCTGCTTACCGTACTGCTTAGCGGCTATTCCTCCCTCGGGGCCATTGTGAGCGCGCTGATTGCACCCTTTTATGTGTGGTGGTTCAAACCTCAATTCACCTTTCCGGTGGCCATGCTCTCTTGCCTGATCCTGATGCGACATCATGACAATATTCAACGTCTGTGGCGCGGGCAGGAAAGCAAGATTTGGAAGCGCCGTAGCAAAGAAGAAACCCCGCCGAACGATGACGCTGACTAAACGCCACTGAGATTGAAAAACCGCAGCACTTTACCAATGGGTTGGCTATAATGGCCGCCACTCCATTTCTGACGTTAGAAAAAAGGAAACAGACATGAGTTTGATCAACGTCCCGGCGGGCAAATCGCTGCCGGATGATATCTATGTAGTCATTGAGATCCCTGCCAACGCTGACCCCATCAAGTACGAAGTCGATAAAGAAACCGGTGCCCTGTTTGTAGACCGTTTCATGGCAACTGCCATGTTCTACCCGTGCAACTACGGCTACATCAACAACACCCTATCTCTGGACGGTGACCCGGTTGACGTACTGGTGCCGACCCCTTATCCGCTGCAACCCGGTTCAGTGATCCGCTGCCGTCCGGTTGGCGTACTGAAAATGACCGACGAATCCGGTGAAGATGCCAAAGTGGTTACCGTACCGCACACCAAGCTGAGCAAAGAATACGATCACATCAAGGATGTGAACGACCTGCCGGAACTGCTGCGTGGCCAAATCGCCCACTTCTTCGAGCAATACAAAGCGCTGGAAAAAGGCAAATGGGTGAAAGTAGAAGGTTGGGAAAACGTGGAAGCTGCCAAAGCCGAGATCGTTGCCTCCTTCGAACGCGCGAAAAAATAAGCGTGTAGCGCACGCACTGCGCAACCTATGTTACGGCGAGGATCTCCTCGCCGTTTTCTTTTCAGCGTGCAGTCAAAGATCCCGCTGCCGTTCGCGGCTCCAGTAAGCCATAAACGTGATGATATCGCGTGGCACCTGACGTTCACCGGACAAGTAACGCCGCAGTTTTTTCACCACCGAAGATTCCGCCGCCACCCAGCCAAAAAATTGGCCGTGCGTCTGGCTGGCCGACTCCCACAGCAACTCACCTTCTGCCACCTCGTGCAATTCGGTAGTCTCTGCTTCCGGGCGAATATCCGGCAAACGCACATGCGCTCGCACGCTGTGCAGCAGTCGTTCACCGTAAGAGGCCCCCTGCGGCTTACGCGGCAGCCAGTGCACCTCGGCAAAGGCAAACGCTCTCATATCCACGCAGTCGGCCTCCAGCGGCACTTCGATAAACGCCTGCACCTGCACGGGATTCGACTGCTGCGCCAGCTGTTCCAGAATGCCCTTGATAGCAGGCAATGCAGTTTCATCGCCAATTAACAAGGCATGGGTCATTTCCGCTGGCGGAAGCCACTCATAGCCGCCGCTATCGCCTTCGTAATCTCCCACGCACGGCGCAACAATGCGCAATGCATCCCCCGGTTACGCCTGTATTGCCCAGGCAGACGCTGGTCCTTCGGTGCCATGAACGACAAACTCTACCGCCATTTCACCGCTAGCCGCATCCACGTCGCGTAGGGTATAGGTGCGCATCACCGGCCGCTTCGCCTTGGGCAGCACCAGCCACTGACGGTACCACTCATCACTGTCAGACAATTCGGGGAAAACGCCATCGGCGGGAGGAAGCAGCAGCTTGATGCGTTGATCCGGTGCATCCATTTTCATCTGACTCACCGACTCACCGGAGAACACACAGCGCATCAGGGAAGGCGTCAGGTAAGTCTTATGCGCCAGCACGACGTTAAAAATGCGGTATTTCTGTTTTTCTGCCATGACCTTTCTCATCTTATCCCGCAGGGGCGACCAGAATGGCCCCACATCGGGCCCAAAGGGGCGTTTACCTTAGCACTCGGGATTGATAATGAGAAACATTATTGTTAATGAAAGGATAACAGAATGGCGTGGTAAAGGATGGTGCAAGGAAAGTGAATCGTAACCGACACCGCGCCGGTTACGCTTTTATTTACAAACTACCCAGTACCATTACTGCTCGCGCGTCAGCCAATCGCCATTGTCGATACGCGGCAACCCTGTTACCGAGTGTTGATACAGATAGATCCACGCACTCCCGAGCGGGGTGTTGATTAATTCGCGCTTGTATTCGTGACCATCACGCTTTAGCGCATCGAGTTCTGTCAGGATAGATGAGCTTATGCGATAAACTTCGCAAAAAATTTCCCCCTCCCCGACTACCACCGCAGGATAATGGCCAAGGTCATACATCTCGTAACCACCGAGCTGACAATCCCCTAGCCACTGTGCGTTCGTCATCCAGTGACTGTTTCCCTGTTTGCGTCGTAAACTGCCATAAACAATAATTCGCATCGCTAAAACTCGAACTGATAGAGCACATTCAGTGCCTGATCGAGACCAGACACCGCTTCCAAATAGAGTCTTGGCATTAACCGATAACGCAACGTCAACGTTGCTAAAGAGTCAAATATGCCAATGCCGTATCTGACCTGAAGGCCTGGGAGGACGTAACCGCTGACCACAACTTGAGATTCGTCGCCAGCGCCCTGTGTATCCAGAGCTAAATCACTTACGCCAAAGGCCTCGCCGATTTTACCCACAACTTGACCACTTTGCGCAACCCCTAACCCTACTAAGGCCGAGGTCATCATATTACTGTCTGAACCGGTGCTGTCCAGCCCTTGACCCCGTAACAAGTAAGATAATGCTTCTTGCTGCGATAATGTCGGTGTGGAAAACACCTCGATGTGCGGCGCGCTCGCCGCACCGGTGATGCGCACACCCGCCGTCACACCATCCGCCGTATTATCAGGATTGCGCACCGCTTCAATGTTCAAATTCGGTTCGGCTGGTGACCCGGAGAACACCAGAATCCCTTTTTGCACGATCAAATCCTGCCCGTAGGCCTTGAAACGCCCGGTAGGGATGTTGATTTGGCAATTCAGCCCCAAACCGCGCTCGTCCTGCACCATTTTCAGGTCGCCTTGCAAACTGGCTCGCAGGCCAAAGGCATCAAGGCGCACATCGTCACCCACGCGAATGGTCAGGTTACTGTTGATAGGGATCGCAGCGTTGTTACGAGCTAGCGGCTGGCGTTGTTCGTCCAACAGCACTTCATCCGAGGAGACATCCACCGCATTTTCCGGCATCTCTTGTACGATAATACGCGCCCATGGCAACCTGACCGAACCATTGAGCGTGAAAAGTTGCGGCGTGGCTTCAAACTCAATATCCGGGGAAACATCAAGCCGCACCGTCGGCGGCAACGTCACCCGCACCCGATCGCCCTTCGCCGCAATACGTGCCCGCCATGCTTCCGGCTGATGCCAATCCGCATCACCGTTAAGATTAAGCTGCCCTTGCGTGGTTTTCAGAAAGCCCTGTAGCGTAGAACTCATGCCATTGAAGTTCACCGCCAAACGGCCATCGGTCAGATCGACCGGCATCCAGTGACCGTCGATATCCAGCCCTTCCAGCGCCAGTTGTCCGTTCAACTGCGGCTGACGCACATTACCACCCACACGCAACGCGCCGTTCAGCATGCCCGCCGCTTTTTCGCCCCGACTTAACACCGGATTCAGCAGCGCAAGGGAGATTTTGTCGATGGCGATATCGCCTCCCAGTTGGCGTCGCCCCTGCGGGTCCGTCACCTGAATATCACTCCGGAACTGGCCGTTATTGTGAATAGCGATGAGCCATCCCAGCGTCGCGCGGCCGCGATCGACGCCCGCGTTCAACGTGAAAGTGTCAAAATCGACTGGCAGCGTGTTGCCGTTCATCTGCTGACGCAGTGCAACCTTGTTCCCAGTGAGCACGATTTTTGCCTGTGGCAACCCACCGCCCGGCTGCCAGGCAACATCAGCACGGCCGGTAAATACGCCGCTCAGCGCAGTGTCTGCACCCAAAAACGGTTCCAGCATCTTCAAATCAAAACGGTTTAACACCACGCTGGCCTGTCCGCTCGGGCCAATGTCGACGGCACGCGGCACGCACAGCTCAGCATTCGGGTTTTGCCAACAGTGCGCACCGAGCGTGATACGCGCCAGCGCTTGCTGATAATCCAGCGACATGGAGGGCGACAAACGCCATTCCCCCACCGGCGTAGTGAACTGAGTTTGATCCAGCGTACCGCGCCAACGCTGCTGTGCTCTGTCGAAGTGCCCGGTCACGGTCAGATGTCCGGCGACAGGTTCCCCTTCCACGTTCAAGCGCAACTGATGCTGCTGCTCATTGCCTTGCGCATTCAGTGTCAGCAGAGAAACCTTCACGCCTTCCTGTTGCAATTGCTCAACGCGCAAAGCCATTCGGCCATTGACCTGTGCATCCGAGCGCACATCGCTTTCCAGCGTCAGGCGATTTATCGATAACCCCTGCCAGCGCAGCCCTGTGGCGTTGAGATCCGCCAATAGCTGCGGTGCGGTGTGATTACCGCGCAGCCGCACCGTGCCAGCGACGCGGCCCGCAAGCCCCGGCAAGGCACCGTTTAAAGCAGGGGCGTCAATGACGCCGTCCAGTTTCCATTGCTGACCTAAATCGCCTTTAACATCAAGCTGGTTACGCCCCAATGCCAGATTGATGCCGGGAATGTGCCACTGGCCTGCGGCATTGCCGTTCAACGAGCCTTGCGCCGTCAGTTTGTTTTGCTTGATATTGCCGTTCAGGAGCAGTTCAGTCACCGCCACCTGCCAGTTACCACCGTACAAGCTGCCGCGCGTACTGATCTTACCATCAATGCGCGCAGGCCATTCCGGCCATTGCTTCGCCGTATTAATGCCATCGAGCACCAGTTCGCTGCGCCAACTGATAGCCTTGCTCCAGTCCACCAGTGCACGCAACTCGGTAGTGCCTTGCAACGCAGAGAGTCGTAGCGGGCTTATATCAAACTGCTGCAAATTGCCTTTGCCTTCCAACGTCAGCGTGGCGGGCGGCACGGCGCTACCGCGAATATCACCGTTGATCTTCAAGGCATAATCCGTGGCCTTCCCAGTCAGACTTAACGCCAGATTATTAACCTGATACTCCATCTCTCCCGTTAACGGCCAGGCGAGACGCTCGGACTGCACGGTCAGCGCCAACGGCAGTTCAGGCTGGGCCAACTGCGCTTTCAGGGTAAGCAGCGCACGCTGCGGCCCGGACAGGTTAAGCGTGGTGTTCAGCCAGTCATGCAGGCTGCCCTCCACCGTCAGTTTGATCTTCTCGCCTTTCAACGGCGCGGTATTCACCACCCCGTTCAGAACAAACGACAACGGCCAGTTATCGCTGAGCGTGGCCTCTCCCGCCGCATGCAGGGCTCCTTGCGGCGACTGGATTGCCAGTTTTTCCAACTGAATATGTTGTTGTTGGGTAGCGGCTTTGAGTTGCAGCGTGGTGAGGGTGATGTCTTGATCGCCGGTCAGTCGCAGTTGTTCACCACGCAAATCGCTGATGTCTATATCAAGCGGTAGCGTGAACGCGGGTAACGCCGGCAACAGCGGCTTGGCAAACAGCGCTTGTAGCTGCTCGCCCAATGCGGGTGGCATCGCCACTTTTTCCGGTGCAGGTGGCGTTGCTTCAGGTTGAGGTGCGACAGCAGCCTGCGCCATGGCGGAGGCGATATCACCCACTTCAGAAGCGGTGACTTTGCCATCTTCGGTGGCCACCAACGTACTTTCTGCAACGGTAAATGCTGGTTTGGTTTTCGGCAGTGCCACCAGCAGCGCATTGATTTGCGTCGGCAGCAAGGTCAACGCGCGTCCTTCCCAGTGCATGCCGGTGTGCAGTTCACCCAGCGAAACCGCCGTATCGTCCAGCGTAACGCGGATATTGTTGAGCGTTAGTTGGCTAAGACGTATCGGGAACGGTGCCGTCAGTTCGCCCACCGGCGCACTGGGGGCAGGCGTCTTCGCAGGCGGTGGCATGGCGCTGCTGTCGATGACGACATCAAGATCGCGTAACGCAATATCATTGATGCAAATTTGACTGCGCGTCAGGCAGCCCAGTTCCAACGCGAGGTGCAGTTCACCGGCGTTGAGCGTGATACCCGGCGTTTGATAACCGACACCGCGCAGTGTTAGATCGCGCCAACCGCCTTGCACCCCGGCGATCTCCAACCCCGGCACCCAACGCGCCGCGCCATTAAGCAGCAGATGCAACCCCGGCGTGGTAAACAGTAATCCCGCCAGCGTGATGAGCAACAGCAACAAAAATGCGATGGCCCCAATGGCTATTTTCTTTATCAGGCTCATAGCTCAGGCCCCAAACCAATATAGAACTGGAGATCGTTACGTTTCTCGGAATCATTCACCGGAACGGCAAAATCGAATTTGACCGGCCCCACCGGCGAGGCCCAGCGAATCCCTACACCGGCACCGGTTTTCAGGTCGTTGATCCTGAGATCATTTACCGCATCACCAGTATCGACAAACACCGCCCCCCACCAGCGCCCGGCAAAGTTGTACTGGTATTCCAGAGAACCGGTTAGCAATTTTGACGCACCGGTCAGTTTGCCTTCGTCATCGCGCGGTGAGATAGAGCGGAACTTATAGCCGCGAATGCTGCGATCGCCCCCGGCAAAGAAGCGCAGCGACGGCGGCACGCAGGAGAAGCTGTTGGTTTCAATCCAACCGACGTTGCCACGCGCGACAAAACGGTGCTTATCCTCCAACGTGCGGATCCAGACGTTCTGCGCCTGTATCACCGCAAAATCGATATCCGAGCCCCAGGTGGTATCTGAGATATCCAGCGAATAGCGCTGTGAATCCCCCCAGGTGGGCATAGTCCCGCCGCGCTGTCGCGTGCGATTCAGCGTCAGGCCGGGATAGAGCAGCATGGTGGTATCGGTGACACTGCCCTGGGTAAAGTGATCGAGACTCCAGCGCAAGTTGATGGAGCGCTGCCAACCGCGATTAAGCGTCCAGAAGCGCGCCACGTTGAGCATGGTGCCGTCTGATTTGGTGTCATTCAGGTCTTCGCGTTTAAAACCGGCTTGCAGCAAGTAGAACTGCTCCAGCGGGCTTCTCAGCAAGGGGATTTTGTAACTAAAATCCAGCGACTGTTCCGGCGCAGAGACGCTCAGGCTGCTTTCCAGACTGTGTCCACGCTCGTTGATCCACGGCCTGCGCCACGTGGTCTGAAAGCGCGGCCCTACGTCAGTGAAGTATCCCACCCCGGTTTCCAGTAAATTGCGCGCACGCGGTGTAACGACCGCATCCAGCGGCAGCATTTTATCGGTTTTTCCCGCCGCGAAATTGGGGGAGACTACTGCCGAGGTGAACCATCCGGTGACAGACAAACGCCGGTTAAATTCGCCCAGATCTTCGCTGGTATACTCATCGCCACGCTTAAACGGGATAAGATTGCGCAGATAGGCTTCATCAATTTGACTGCCCTGAAAGTGCACGTCACCGAAACGGTAACGGGTGCCGCCGTCATAATCGATATCCCAGAACGCTTCCCGCGTTTCGCGGATCACGCCCAGCTGGCTTTTGTCGTAATGCGCATCAAAATACCCTTTACGCAGCGCCAGGTTATTTAATGAACGCTTAAAATCATCATAGTCGCCGTGGTTCAGCACGCTGCCTATCGCAGGCAGACTGCGGCGGCGCAGTTGGAGGAAATCGCTGTCGCTGCTCGCATCGCCCCGCAGCAGAACATCGGTGCCCGCGATTTTGACCGGCTCACCCGGCGTCACCGTCACCAACAGCAGCGGGCGTCCGCCGTTTTCTGCCGGGCGGTACTCAAAATTGATTTGCGGATCGTAATATCCCAGCGCCCGTAACCCGCGCCGGATCGCATCATCAACCCGGGCACGAAAGCGCCCGTCTGCGCTGACCTCATCAGGGCCGATGGTAGATAGCCGCGCACGCACGTTGCGCTGTAATTCCCCTTCTAATCCCACCACTTGCAAACGCACGTTCGCTGCATAGGACGATGCAGTTGCCAGCAGGCACACAAAAAGCAAAGTACGGTATCGTGACACGCCAACTCCCCACGTTCGTTTATATTGTTCTACACAGGCGTGTGTTGAAAATCATGTCAAAAACAATCCCACTCAACATCCTCATCTACACCCACTCTAAAGTGTAATAAGTAATTTCAAAAATGCAGGTTGCGCAACACCTTAACCTTAAACGGGCTTGAACCATAAAGACAGCGTGAACTTTTTTAGTTATTCTGTTACCTATGAATAACATGGATTATCGTGGGAGTAACAACGTGGTACAGCACAGTGATAAAAACCAACGTATCCGTCAATCAGAAGCGCTGCCGGGGCGAGGCACGCCAATGCCACTGGCACGCCTGAACGTTGTCAGCCAACATTCCATGACACACGTTCCTGACAATATGGACGTTGCGCTGTTCGCCATGGGCTGTTTTTGGGGCGTGGAACGCCTGTTCTGGCAGCAGGAGGGCGTATACAGTACCGCAGCAGGCTACACTGGAGGCTTTACGCCCAATCCCACCTACCGTGAAGTCTGTAGCGGGCTGACCGATCACGCCGAAGCGGTGCGCATCGTCTACGATCCGGCTGTCATCAGCTACGATTGCCTGCTACAACTGTTTTGGGAAAATCACGATCCGGCGCAGGGCATGCGTCAGGGTAACGATCTCGGTACGCAGTATCGCTCAGCCATCTACACGCTCACCGCAGAACAGATGACGTTGGCGAAGGCCAATCTGGCGCGTTTCCAGCAAGCCATGCGCGCCAGCGGTGATACACGCACCGTCAGCACAGAAATCGTCCAGGCGGGCCCCTTTTATTACGCGGAAGATGAACACCAGCAATACCTGCACAAGAATCCCGGCGGCTATTGCGGATTGGCGGGCATCGGCCTGTGTTTGCCGCCCAACGCCTGATAAATTGCTCATATTTTACGCCATGCTTGCCAAATGGCCCATCAACACCGTTATAATGCTTGCGCCGCCTGACATTCGTTACGGCGGCGTTATTCATTCTGTCATCTAATGCGATTATTACTATTCATGCATTCATGACCTTCCTGAGGATCTGGCCACGACGGCCGGAAAACATATGTTAAACAGTTTATTACTGATAGTTCTTCTGATCGCGCTCAGTGCGTTTTTCTCGTTGTCCGAGATATCACTGGCCGCTTCACGCAAAATCAAACTTAAACAGATGGCCGATGAGGGCAATCTCAACGCCGCCATGGTATTAAAGCTCCAGGAAACGCCCGGTATCTTTTTTACCGTTATTCAAATCTGCATTAACGCCGTGGCCATTCTGGCCGGTATCATCGGCGATCAAGCGTTCTCTCCCTATTTCACCATGTTTTTCCAACGCTTTAGACGCCAGAAATGGCCGATTCCGTCAGTTTTGCCTGTTCCTTTGTGCTGGTAACCAGTCTGTTTATTCTGTTGGGTGACTTAACGCCGAAACGCATTGGCATGACGACACCGGAAGCCGTTGCTATCCGGATTATCAATCCCATGCGCTTCTGCCTGTTCTTTTTCCGTCCGTTGGTGTGGTTTTTTAACGGCCTGTCGAATGTGATCTTTCGTTTGCTCAAACTGCCTATGGTACGCAACGACGACATCACCTCCGATGACATTTACGCAGTAGTGGAAGCCGGGGCGCTGGCGGGCGTGCTGCGTAAGCAAGAGCATGAATTGATTGAAAACGTCTTTGAGCTGGAATCTCGCACTGTGCCCTCGTCGATGACACCGCGGGAAAGCGTGGTGTTTTTCGATCTGCACGAAGACGAAGCGCAAATAAAAGAGAAGATTGCCCAACAGCCGCACTCCAAGTTTCTGGTGTGCAACGGCAACATCGACCAGGTCGTCGGTTATGTTGACTCCAAGGATCTGCTCAACCGCGTTTTGGGCAACCAGAGCCTGGCGCTCAACGGCGGTATTCAAATCCGCACCGCGTTGATCGTGCCCGATACGCTGACACTGTCGGAAGCGCTGGAAAGCTTTAAAGCGGCGGGCGAAGATTTCGCGGTGATCCTGAACGAATATGCGCTGGTGGTCGGCATTATCACCCTGAACGATGTGATGACCACACTGATGGGCGATCTATTACGAAACCATCGGCGGATTTATGATGTATACGCTGCGCAAGATTCCGAAACGCACCGATTCTGTCCGCTTTGCAGGCTACAAATTTGAAGTGGTGGATATCGACAGCTAAAAGATTGACCAGTTGCTGGTCACTCGTCTTGAAGAGAAGAACGCAGCGTCAGCGGCGATTGCCGATACAGAACCCACGGCAGAACCTAAAAGCTAGGCTGTGTCCCTTAATTGCGTAACCGGTGGTAAAACACGCGGATGCAGCCCAGTTTCACCATTGCTAGATAGTTTCTTGCCGTTTTTTCATAACGTGTGGCGATCCGTCGATATTCCTTTAA
>NZ_JBPETA010000026.1:0-26780 GCF_051710365.1 Symbiopectobacterium sp.
CGCTGAGGGCGTAGTGCCCATTGAAGCGCTTCTCAACCATGCCCTCTTCCACTAAAAACGGCAGGGTACGACTGATATTGGCGGGTGAGTCATTGATAAGCGTCGCCAGGGCTTTATTGGACAGGCCCTCACGGTAATGCCCCTTCATGGCTTTCAAAATACGCAGCGCCCGCCGTGTGCGTGAAGAAGCATGGAGCGATAAGGTGTTTTTCATCGGAGAGCCTCTTTTTCATTAATGGAAATTGTGTTACCGTCAGTGAAACTGGCGAATGTTATTTTTTATAGCGCTTTTTGCCTGATGGCATGGGTTTCCCCATTATCTGTTCAATAGCCTGTTTAATTTTGCGCGCTTCCCCGCGCCAGCCCTGGCAGGAGCCATCAAGCAACATGTAAACCTGATAGGGTTTGAAGCCGGATTGGCGTGCCCATGCTGCCACCGTCGGATAGCCCTGATAGATGCGGTCATAAAAACTGCGCTTAAAGTCGGCAGGGTGTTGTAGTGACATTGTGTTATCTCCGTCATAAAAAGTTAAAAATAAATATACCAAGGCATGCAAAATAATGTAAAGTCTTTTTTGTTTGTTTTTGTATATTCCTTATCACAGTTAAAATCACTGGCTGTTATCGGCCTAAAGGAGACCTGTATGGCAAAGAAAAAAGCGGCAACCACTCTGTCTGTGAGTGCAGCGGACAATATCACGATTGCGGGGGGGGGGGGGGCAATTGCATACCCTGAAAAAAAGGCAGAAAATAGCGCCCAACAAGAGGTGATGGCGCGTTTTGGTGATGGTCTACCCTATGAGCGTGAACGCATTGTGCATGAGGCGCGTTTCTATATGGCACAGAGCGCGGAAGCCATGCTGGAGGCGGGCAAGCGACTCATCGTTATCAAAGAGAATGAGCCACATGGCGAATTTATAAATATTGTTACAGAGCAGTTGGGTTTGACTCATACAACCGCTAAAAGACTAATGAAAGCTTCATTAAAGTATTTATCCCCATCGTTACAAGCAAAAAGTCCAACGCTGGTCTCTTTAGGCAAAGCTAAACTCTACGAGTTGATGCTGGAAGACGACGAAGACCTCGCCGAACTCGCTGAAGGCGGCACTATTGCGGGCTTGACACTGGATGACGTCGACCGCATGTCGGTACGGGAATTGCGGGCAACATTGCGTAAAGATGAAGCGGCGCTTAAACGCAGCCAGCAACTAGTCGCCGAAAAAGAGAAGCAGTTGCAACAGTTAAGCCAGCAACTGACCGATAAAACTTTCCCGTCTGCTGCAAGCGATAATCAAGCGCCGCTCGATACCCAGCAGTGGGTCACGCTGACGCTGGAAGGTGTGGGTGACCGCCTCAAGTCGGAGCGCCTGCGGTTGGGTCTCAGTCAGGAGAGCTTTGCTGAGCGGTGTGGTGTCAAAAAGCTCACCCAGTATAATTACGAAAAAAGTGAGCGGCATCCTGATACCGCTTACTTGATTGCTGCAAAAGCTATTGGTGTGGATTTACTCTTTCTTATTACCGGGGAGCGCAGCGATGAAGTCAGCGCGCTCGATGTGGTGCGTGATGAGGAAGAGGCTAATTTACTGACCGCGTTCCGCCATATTCCCGGTGAAACCAGAGATATTGCGTATCGTACACTGGCCGCCATGGCGGAGAAAAAAGCCGCTAGCCACCGGGCTTAAGTCTTCCCCCATCCGTGGCTGCGGAGGGGGTTATTTGACGGTGATAATCAGCTCACGCCGTTGTGTGGGCTGATTGCTGTTGAGACTATACCGAATCGGTACGCTCTCCATCTCGAACCCCCTAAACACTTCTCGCATCTCAGGAATATCATTGACGGAGATAATCATCCTTCCCGCCAGGTCTCGTCCCATACCCGCCAGTTTTTCATATTGCTCCAGACCAAAATCCACCCCATATCCCTCGGTTCCCCAATACGGCGGGTCGCAGTAAAACAGCGTATGTGGACGGTCATAGCGGGCAATGCAGCTTGCCCAGTCAAGTTGTTCAATGGCGGTGCGTGATAGTCGCAGATGAGCCAACGACAATTCTTCTTCCATGCGCAACAGGTTCAGGCGTGGCGCAGTGGTGGTGGTCACGCCAAAGGTGTGCTCCGCCACCTTGCCGCCGAACGCCTGTTTTTGCAGGTAATAGAAACGGGCCGCGCGCTGGATATCGGTTAAGGTCTCGGTCGGGGTGATGTTTAACCATTGATACATCGCCCTGCTGACCAGCGCCCATTTAAACTGGCGCGTAAACTCTTCCAGATGGTGTTTCAGCACCCGATAGAGATTGACCAGCTCGCCGTTGATATCGTTAATCACCTCCGCTTTGCTCGGTGACTTCATAAAGAAGAGCGCCGCCGCGCCACAAAATGGCTCCACGTAGCAGATATGCGCCGGGAAGCGCGGTAAAATCTGTTTTGCCAGTCGCCGTTTACCGCCTATCCAGGGCACTACCGGTAAAAAATGTTGCTGCATTGTCTGTAAGCCTTTTTCACTAATGGAAATTAATGTAGACTCTTTCCTGTCCTCGAGGACGGAAAGCGCCACGGTTGACTCACAGGTCTCTTCTGTGTGTTGACGGCCTGTCCGGTGTTCATGCACCGGGTGGGTCGCGCTTTTTCCCTTGCCCCTGTCGGAGCTAATGACTGCTCCTAACCTAACCTAACCTAACCTAACCTAACCTAACCACTTACCCACCTCCCCACTAGTAAACCACTTTAAAAGCGTTTAGCGCCCTGCCTTGTCACACTGTCTGCCTGATAGTCAGGGAGATGGTGATGAAAACGCGAAAAAAATTGACCTTACCGCCATTTAAAACCCCACGCCTGAGCGGTTGGCTGCTGACCGCCGCCGGTTTGTTGCTGGTGATTGGCCTGGTCTCACCGCAGCAATTGCCGGTGGTGCTCTATAAGCTGGCCTTGATCACCCTGGCGGCGGTGGTCGGTTACTGGCTTGACCGCTCGCTGTTCCCCAAGGCCCGTCCCGGTCAATATCTGCACCATGACCATCCGGAGGTGGCGCAGGGCCGTCATCCGGTGCGCGGCGGCTGTCATCAGGTGTTTGCCGCTGCGCAGCTGCGTCGGGCGGTGATTGTGGCGGCGGTGTGTCTTGCCGTGGCGACGGGGCTGTGATGATGAATAACCACCAACCCCCCGATAACCCACCCGGCATGATGCTGTTCTTTTTGCTGATGCTACTGCTGGGTGGTGCCTTTGATGCGAATGCCGTGCGTCCGCCGCAAGCCGCACTCCCGTACCGGGCTGACCTGATACGCAACGCCCGTCTGGTGTGGGGACTCAATGCGCCAGTGGCGGATTTTGCCGCCCAGATTGAGCACGAAAGCAGCTGGCAGCCGGGTATCACTAACCGCATCGGGGCGCAGGGGCTAGGGCAGTTTATGCCCGCCACCACAGCATGGATTGGGGAATTAATGCCGGAACTGGCAGCCAAAGCACCGCTCAATCCCAGCTGGAGCCTGCGGGCAGTGGTGAGTTTCGATCACTGGCTATGGCAACGCCTGTCGGCGGTGGATCGCTGTGAGCGCATGGCGATGACCCTGTCGGCCTACAACGGTGGCCTGGGCTGGGTACAGCGTGACCGCCGTCTTGCAAAACGGCAGGGCTACGACGGCCAGCGCTGGTTTGACAGCATTGAGCGGGTTAATGCCGGACGTGGCGCAAGTACCTGGCGCGAGAATCGTCATTATCCCCGCCGCATTTTAAAAGCCCTGGCACCGCGTTACCTGACTTGGGGAGGGGCAAGCTGTGTTTAGCCTGGGCGGGATAAACACCCTCGGTGTGCTGCTCGGTGGCGCGCTGTTATCGCTCGCTTGGTGGCACGGCTACACGCAAGGCATAGGTCGCTCAACAGAACGTTGCAAGGCAACAATCAGTCAGCTGCGCGAGACGTTTGCCACTCAGGAGAAACAGCGCGCCGAGCAGGCCGCGCAAGCCCTAAACGCCCAGCAGCAACGTTTTACCCATCAGGTGAAGGTAGCGCATCAGGCTGAACAGGACTACCTGACACGCATAGCGCAGCTTCGCACTCAAACCCAACAATTAACCAGGCGGATAGATGATGTTACCCAACGTTGGCTGGATGAAAAAGGCCAGCCTCATGCTGTGTCCTGCTTGTTTACTCGTGGCTTCGTGCAGCACTACAACGCCGCCCTCGGTGTGTCCGACGCCAATGATTCAGGCGCTGCCGCCGCTCCCGGCGGCGCTGGCAACACGTCCAGGGCCACTGCGTCCGCTGGTGAGCCGCTCAGGCCCAGCCCGGTCACCCAGCGCGATATCCTCGCCAATATCACCGACAACGGGCAGCAATGTCAGGTCTGGCGGGCACAGGTAAACGGGCTACTGGATTATATTGAAGGATTAATACCATGACATTACAGGTCGATTTTTGGGTGCTGGTGAGCTATCTGTTCGGGCTGGCAGGCTTTTTGGGTGGGCTGGCCCGCTGGTTTATCCGGGAGACGGAAAAGCGCCAGGCTGAGCGGTTTGCTTCGCTGGAGCGGTTGATGCGCGACGCATCCGATAAAGGGTCGCGCCTTGAGCGTGAAGTCCTGGAGTTCAAAGTGGAGGTGCCGGCGCGTTATGTCCGGCGCGACGAATTTATTCATTATCAGCAGGTGGTGGAGTCACGGCTTGACGCGATTTACCAGAAGCTGGAAACCATACAACTGCGTCAGGTGGCAGGAGGATAAAGATGATAAATACCGAACAGGCGCGCCGCGAAGGGTTGCGCTGGGTGTTACTGCAGGTGGTCAACAAGGCACGGCCCTATCCGGCCAATGACCGGCTGCTGTGGGATGTGGGCCATTCGCTCTACCCGGACATGACCATGCTGGAGCTGCAAAAAGAGTTACTGTTCCTTGAGGGCTTACGTCTGGTTCGCCTGACCCGACCGCCCGCACGCTCATGGACGGCCACGCTAACGCCGGAAGGGGTCAATCTGGTGGAATACGTCACCGACGATATCCCCGGCATTGCCCGCCCGGCCAAATACTGGAGGGAGTGACGATGGCACCGCGCAGTCATATCGAGGTGCTGCCTCCATCGGTGCGTGAATGGCTCGACCGGGCGCTGACCGAGCGTAATTTCAGCGGCTACCGCGAGCTGGAGACGTTGCTGCGTGAGAAAGGGTATAGCATCGGTCGGGCGCAGATTTCCCGCTACGGTCAAAAGGTGCAGCGCCGCTTTGCCGCTATTCGTGACGCGACTGAAGCGGCGCGGCAACTGACCAAGGGTGCGCCGGATGACCAGGATACCCGCTCAGAGTCCATTATGGCTTTGGTGCAGACTGAATTACTCAATAGCCTGCTGGAGGCACAAACCATCAAGGAAGAAGCGGGGTCGCCGGTTGAACGGGCTGAGCGCTTTGCCCGCATGGCGAAAAATCTGGCACCCATTATTCATGCCAGCGTCAGCCTGAAAAAACTGCAAGGGCAGCTTAAAAAAATCAGCGCGGAAATGGCTACGCTGGAGCAGGAAGCAGCGCAGCAAGGCAAGGGACATGTCAGTCTGGACACCCTGAAGCGGGTGCGTGAAGAAATTTACGGGATTATCGCATGAGCAAAAACGTGACACTCTACCCGTACCAGCAACACTGGATGCTGGATCCCGCGCGTTTCAAGATTGGCTGTTTTGCCCGTCAGACCGGCAAGACCTTTACCACCACACTGGAAATTGTCGATGATTGTCTCAGGGTGGAAGCCATCGGGGGTACGGCGCGTTGGGTGATCCTCTCGCGCGGCGAGCGCCAGGCCAAAGAAGCGATGGAGGAAGGGGTAAAGAAGCATTGTCAGGTGTACGGTCTGGCCATCCGTGAAATTGAAGGCGGCATCAAAGGCACGGGCAGCGAGCGTTACACGATGTTAGAGGCCGTGTTGCCCGGCGGCTCACGCATTACCGCCCTGCCAGCCAACCCGGATACGGCACGGGGCTTTGCCGCCAATGTGTTTCTCGATGAGTTTGCCTTTCATGCCGACAGCCGCAAAATCTGGGCGGCGCTGTTTCCGGTGATATCGAACGGCTACAAACTGCGTGTCACTTCCACCCCCAATGGCAAGGGCAACAAGTTTTATGAGCTGATGACCGACCCGTCGCTGGACAGCGTCTGGTCGCGCCATCGGGTCGATATTCACCAGGCGGTGAAAGATGGCCTACCCCGGGATGTGGGCGCCCTCAGACAGGCGCTCAATGATGAAGACGCCTGGTCACAGGAGTTTGAGTTGCAGTGGCTGGATGAAGCTTCAGCCTGGCTCTCCTATGACCTGATTGATGGCGTTGAACACCCGCAGGCGGGCAAGCCGGAGCATTATAACGGCGGCCCCTGTTTTGTCGGGGTCGATATCGGTCTGCGCCATGACCTTTTTGTGATTTGGGTGATGGAGCAGGTCGGCGATGTGTACTGGACGCGCGACATCATTACCCGCAAACGCGCCCCGTTTGCCGAGCAGGATGCACTGCTCGATGCGGTCTTTGCCCACTACCGGGTATTGCGCTGCTGCATGGACCAGACCGGCATGGGGGAGAAGCCGGTGGAAGATGCGAAGCGCCGTCATGGCAGCACGCGGGTTGAAGGGGTGTTATTCACACCGCCCAACAAGCTGACGCTGGCCACCCGCGGTAAAGAGGTGTTTGAAGACCGCCGCCTGCGACTGCCACAAGGGGATGGGGCACTGCGGGCGGATTTGCATAAGCTAAAAAAAGTGATGAGTCCGACTGGCGCACCGCGTTTTGTCGCCGACAGTGATGCCGCTGGTCACGCTGACCGTGCCTGGGCGCTGTTTTTAGCGCTTAATGCCGCTGACCAACCGCAGGGGCCGGTGCGCGCTTACTCCTGTTGCCCGCGTCAGGTCTCGTCATTGCTGGAGGGATATTGATGATTATCGATAAAAAAGCATTATTCAGTGACATTGCCACCCGGGCACGCAGTCCTGCGGGGCTGGGGCAACTGTTTGGGCATTTACCCAATCCCGACCCGATATTGCGCGCCAGAGGCCAGGCGATTAGCGTCTACCGCCAGTTGCGCGCCGAACCACTGGTCGGCAGCAGTATCCGGCGGCGGAAATCCGCAGTCAAATGCCTGGAGCGCGGACTGGAGCCGGGGCAAGCGCCCGCCCAGGTGGTGCGCTTTATTGAACAGACCCTGGCACAGTGGGACATGAACCGACTCATCGGTGAACTGCTGGACGCCGCCTTTTTTGGCTATCAACCCGCCGAACTGACCTGGGTCAAAGACGGTCGCCATCTGGTGGTGAGCGATGTGGTGGGCAAGCCGCCGGAGTGGTTTACCTTTGATGCGGAGAATCGCCTGCGCTTTCAGGCCCAGCAGTCGGGGATGGCGGGCGAGTTATTACCGCCGCGCAAATTTGTGGTGGCCACCCAAGACGCTACCTTTGATAACCCCTACGGCTTTGCTGAACTGTCGCTGTGCTTCTGGCCGGTGACATTCAAGAAAGCGGGCTGGTCGTTCTGGATGCGCTTTAGCGAGAAGTACGGCACCCCCTGGGTAGTCGGGCGTCATCCGCGTGGTCAGGACCAGGCGCATATCGGGCCACTGCTGCACTCGCTCGAGCAGATGGTGCAGGATGCGGTGGCGGTTATCCCGGATGACAGCAGCATTGAATTCAAGGAGCCGGCCACCAAAGGGGCGTCGAGCAGCCTGTATAAAGACCTGATTGAAATGGCACGCAGTGAAATTACCATTGCGCTGCTGGGGCAGAACCAGACCACCGAAGCCGAAACCAATCACGCCTCGGCCCAGGCCGGGCTGGAAGTGGCTGCCGATATCCGCGATGGCGACGCGGTGATGGTGATGAGTGCGGTAAACCAGATACTCCGCTGGCTGGTTGAGCTGAACTTTGGTGATGTGCCGGTGCCGACGTGGCGACTGTGGGAGCAGGAGACCATCGATGAGGTGCAGGCCAAACGTGACCTGAGTCTGGCGCAAACCGCCGGTTTTTTCAGCGCGCAATACTATCAGCGTGAATATGGCCTGCAACCGGGCGATTTGCTGATGGAAAGCGAGCCAGACGCCACTTCTCCCTCCGCACCCGCGCTGACTTTTGCCGAGGACGAAACAAAGACCGCATCCGATGCCCAGGCACAGCTTGACCGGGCACTGGACAGCCTGATGAAAAAAGGGACGCTGGACAACACCCTGCAACCACTGCTCACGCCGTTATTTAATGCGGTACAATCCGGTGTTGCTCCCCACGAGCTGATAGAGCAGCTCAGCACACTGTATCCACAGATGCAGTCGGACGCGCTCCAGGAGACGTTAGCCCGGGTGCTGTTTGTTGCCAACGTCTGGGGGAGGTTACATGCCGACACTCAATGATAACGAACTGGCGGCGCTGTTTAGCCTGCCGCCCAGGCGGGCGATAGCCTACTTAAAAGCCAAAGGTTTTACCTTTTCCTGGGACTGGCAGGACGTGTGGCAGCAGGCCCATGCCCAGAGTGCGACGGTGGCCAAGGTGACACGACTGGATATCCTGCAGGACATTTATCAGGTGCTGGAAACCTCGCTGGCTGAGGGACAAACCGGGCAATGGTTTGCCAAAGAGCTAACCCCGGTACTGCAGACCAAGGGATGGTGGGGGCAACAGGAGACCACTGACCCGGTCAGCGGTGAGCCGGTCACGGTGCAATCAGGCAGCCCGCAGCGACTGGAGACGATTTACCGCACCAATCTCACCACCCTGTACAACGCCGGACGCTGGGCGGAAATGCGGGAAAATATCGCGGCGCGCCCTTACTGGATGTATGTGGCGATACGGGATAACCGCACCCGCAAAAGTCATCTGGCACTGCATGGCAGGGTGTTTCATGCTGATGACCCGGTATGGCGCGCGCTCTACCCGCCCAATGGTTGGCGCTGCCGTTGTAGCGTGATTGCCTTGTCTGCGCGTGATGTTAAGGCGCGCGGGCTAACAGTGGAAACCTCCGACGACCGCCTGTGCTGGTCGTTACAGGTGGTCTCGCGCAAAACCGGCGAAATGCAGCCGGTGGCCCAGCTGACACTCGACCCGCATACCGTGTTTTCCCCGGATATTGGCTGGTCATATAATCCCGGTGAAGGCTATCGACCGGATTTAAGTCGCTATCAGGGGCCGTTACACGCCGTCGCTATCAAAGCACTCGGGAGCGCTAAATGAACCCCACCCTCCTGTCGGTTGAGATAACCGATAACGACCTTAAACAGGCCCTGAAGCAACTGGAGAACGCCGCTTACGACCTGACCCCGCTGATGCGACGCTGGTCTGAAACGCTAAAAACGGCGACCGACCTTAATTTTGAAGAACAGGGGCGGCCACGCTGGCAACCGTCGGTCGCAGCACTCGCCCGCCAGGGCATGACGCTCTCCCGTGACGGGTATTTGCGCCGCAGCGTGACGCCGGAATATGATGCTCATCAGGCTATGGTCGGCACGAATCGCGTTTATGCCCGACTTCATCAACAGGGTGGGAAAGCGGGGCGCGGTGGGTCAGTAACGCTACCCCCGCGCCCTTACCTTCCGGTATCCGAGGCGGGACAGCTACAGGCTGAAGTCAAACGCCAGCTGCTCGATGAGGTCCTTGATTATTTGCAACAGGCTAGCCTCCGCTAAATGCCCTCTGACGCCTTCGGACGCGTAAAGGATACAACGCGACACCGGAGCGCGTTTCCGCCCTTTATAAAGCTTTATAAACCCCTTCCTGACGCGGTTATCCCCGATAGCCGCCTCGTCATTCATTTGTCTTTAAAAAAGACGCAAATGAAAATCTTTAAAGCCCTTTAAAAGGGAAATGTGTCGCCCCGGCATACACTGCTGGCATGATAGTCAATGGAGGTGCCATGAAACCCCTGCATATTCTCAAGCCTGGCCACTATATTACCGGAGCCGGTGACCGCGTGACATTTAGTGAAAATGATTTGCATGTCTGTGCGAATGCCTATGATCCGGCTTTACATGAAGCGCCGATAGTGATCGGTCATCCGACGACCAATGCACCGGCTTATGGCTGGATCAAACGGCTGTCGGCGCAAGGACGCTCACTGATAGCCGAACCACAACAACTGGAGCCGACATTTAGCGAATCGGTGGTCAGTGGGCGTTACAAAAAAATCTCAGCCGCCTTTTATGCACCAGATTCACCCCATAATCCGGTGCCCGGTATTTACTATTTGCAACACGTCGGTTTCCTGGGTGCCCAGCCGCCGGCGGTCAAGGGGCTTAAGCCGGTGACCTTTAGTGAAGGCGAAGAAGGGGTCATCGTGTTGAGTGAAGACATGCAGGGCGATCACGATCCGCTGTTTGCACGTTTACGGGCGTTCCTCAGTCACTATTTGCGCACCCAGCCTGACACGCCGCTCTTAACCACCGCGACCAATACCTTTTCTGAGCCAAGGCTCATCACACCGCCCCTGACAACGGAGAACCTTACCGTGGAAAAAAATGAAGCGGAAAATCAACGGCTGCAAGCCGAGAACGCCGCGTTAAAGCAACAGATTAGCGCCCATCAAGCCGAAAAAGCCGCGCAGGCCGCCAACGTCGCCCATGAGGTCAATGTGGCGTTTGCCGAAAGTCTGATTAATGAAGCACGCCTGGCCCCTGCTGGACAAGCGGTGGTGGTGGCGTTACTGGATGCGCTGTCTGGCAAAGAGCAGGCGTTGACCTTCAGTGAAGGCAGCACGACGCAGCCGCTGGTTGATGCCGTCAAGTCCCTGTTTACCCGCGCTACCCCGCTGGTTGATTTTAGTCAGCGGGCGGTGCCGGGAAGAGGCAACACGCCGCAAAACAGTTTGACCTTTAGTGAGCGGGCATCCGATCCGGATACGCTGCATCAACAGGCCATGGCGCTTAAGGCGCGTGAGTCCATCCCTTACGAAGCGGCGGTGAAGCGCTGCCTGGCAGGAGAGTCCTATGTCTGATTATTTAAAAAGCAAACGGGCCAACGACCCGGTGCTGACCCACATTGCCGCTGAATACCGCAATGCCAGCCTGATTGGGGAAAAGCTGTTTCCTCTCGTCAGGGTAGAAAAAGAAGGCGTCAAGGTGCCGACCTTTGGTAAAGGCCGCCTGGCGTTGTATGAAACCAAACGCGCGGTGGGGGCCAACAGCAATATTCTGTTAAGAGAGCAACAGGCGTTCACCGATATCGTGCTCGATGAGCATGATCTGGCGGTGCCAGTCGATCACCGCGAACAGGCGGAATCGATGTTTAATGAGGAAATCAAGGCGATTAAACGGGCTACCGACGGTATTTTGCTGCGCCGTGAGCAGTATGTCGCTGAGCTGGCCCAATCGCCCTCGGTCTATGCCGACAACGCCACCAAAGCCTTGGCGGGAGAGGCCGCCTGGAACAAGAAAAATGGGGATCCCCTGAAAGATATTGAAGCCGGGATGGAAGTGGTGCGGGCCAATATCGGCCTACGCCCCAACGTCATTACCATGGGGGCCAGCGTGATGGCGCTGTTGCGCTTCCATAAGGTGTTGCAAGACGCGCTGGGCGGGAACGAACGCAAACGTATCACCACCGAGATTTTAAAAGATTTATTCCAGGTGGATGAGGTGCTGATTGGCGCGCCGGTGCAGCTGGCCAAAGACGGTAAAAGCACCACTGACCTGTGGAAAGACAACCTGATGCTGCATGTGGTCAGTCCCGCCTCAGCCGGCAGTGACAGCGCCGATGAACATAGCCCGTCCTTTGGCTATACCTTCCGCCGTCAGGGCATGCCACTGGCCGATCGCTTTGACAGTGTTGGCGGCAAGGTGGTCAATATCCGCTACACCGATATTTACAAGGTGGCGGTGGTCGGCAGTGAGGCAGGTTTCTTGATTAGCGGCATTAAAGGAGCATAAGGCATGGTCACGCAACAGGTAGTATTAACAACGACCCGGGTGGCGGCAGAAAATCTGACCGTACACCGTCTGGTCGGCTTCTCAGGAAAAACCTTTAAGGGCGTGGGAACGGAACTTGGCGTCGCCGAGGTCTCCGGTAAAAAAGGGGATGCGATCCCGGTTAATGTGATGGGCATCATGGCGGTGGAGGCCGGGGCCGCCATCAGTGCGGGAGAGTTGCTGAAATCCGATGGGGAGGGCCGCGTTATTCCGGAAGCGGCGTTAGATAAAGGCGCATTACCGGCTTCCACGGTGGGTGTGGCAGTAGATAGCGCGACGGCAGCGGGCGAGATTATCCGCATGGTCAGAGGTATCTGATGGCCTACTGTACCCCGGAAGATATCGGGCAATTGCTCTCTCACCATACGTTGGTTCAGCTGACACAGGATGTCTCAGGCGAGGGTCTGACGAGGGAGCTGCCCAATGAGATTAACCCGAGGGTGCTCAACGAGGCCATCCGCTATGCCGATGAGCTGATTGATGCCCATCTGCGCGGGCGTTATGTCCTGCCGCTGGAAACCGTTCCCACGGTACTGCGCGATATGGCGGTCAATCTGGTGACGCATCGATTATACCTGCGTCGTCCCGAAGGCCAATTACCGGAAGCCATAAAAGAGGTTTATCGCGGCACCTTGAAAATGCTGGAAGCCTTGCGCGACGGCAAATTAACGCTCGGTGTCGAAGGACAGGGACAGGCGATACCTGAGCCGGGGGCCTTTCATGTCCACGCCCGGCCAGCGCGTTTTAGTGGTCCCGGTGGCTTGCTGGAGGAGTTTGAATGACACTCGATATCATGCGCGCCATCCTGGTCCTGCTGAAACAACGCTTGCCGCAGCTGGAGGTCACCTTCTTTCCTGAGCAGCCGGAACGGTTTCATCTCAATCATCCGCTCGGTGCGGTGCTGCTCAGTTTTGCCCGCTCACGTTTCGGCGATATCCAGGATGTTGGGATGGTGTTTCAGCCACGGGTGTTGCATTTCACACTGACCCTGGTCATGCGCCAGCTCAACGGTAATGACGGGGCGATTGCGGTACTCGATACGCTGCGTCAGGCCATCGGGGGCTTTATGCCGCCAGACTGTCGCCGTGCGCTGTGGCTGATTGATGAGGTCTTTTTAGGGCAATCAGAAGGCTTATGGCAATACGCGCTGACGGTGGCCACCGAAACCTGGTTTGTGCAGGACTGGCCGCAGGACGCCTTACCCCGTCCCCGGGAAGGGATGACGAAGACAGAGAATAACGAGGTGGTCTATGGCGAAGTTTCGCTACAACGGTGAATCCCCCAATGGTGCGCCCCTGCGTCTGGCGGAGGGGCACACCCAGGATGTGATGTTTTATCCCGGCCAGGTGGTCGATGTGCCGGTCGATCATCCGTTTATTTTATCGCTGGAAGCGCAGGGACTGCTGACCTTTCTGGGATTTGATTATCCCGACGCGCCACGCGAACCGCCTAAACCGCTGACCGACTTTGAGCAACGATCACAGGCGGCGCAACAGCCGACCGGCAAACCGGCCCGTTATCGTTATGACGGCGAACAGATGGGCGGTGCTTCGTTACGTTTACCGAATGGCAGCATCCTGGATGTGATGTTCTGGCCGGGTCAGGAAGTGACCTTGCCGATGGATAACGATTATGTGCTGGGGCTGGAAGCGCAGGGCTACTTAACCTTTCTGGGTCAGGAAGCAGAAACCACCGTCGACCCCATCGTGACTGTACCGTTGGCACAGGCAATCACATTGTCGAGCGACACCGTGGCGCTTCCCGCTGATGAGGCCAGGCCCGTCGAAGCGCCGGTCAGCACAGCGTTAGTGATGCCAGCCAGAAAACGCGGCAAAGTGCCATCAGACACAAAAAGTAACGAGGTCACCCCATGAGTAGAGAAAACCATCACGGCGTTGATACGCTGGAAATTGAACGCGGGACCCGTCCGGTCAAAACGGGAAAATCGTCCGTGATTGGGCTGGTCGGTACCGCGCCCAAAGGCCCGGTCAATACCCTGACCCTGTGCCTGTCGGAAAAAGACGCGGCGCAGTTTGGCGATGAGGCAAGTGGATTTACCCTGCCACAGGCCTTGCGCGCTATCTATGACCACGGTGTCGGTACCGTTTTAGTGGTCAATGTGTTTGACCCCAAAACCCATCAGAAAGGCGTCGCCGACGAACGTGTGACCTTCGATAAATCGCACCACAGTGCCACGCTGCCTCAATTACCCGTGGGCGATATGGTGGTGAAAAGCGTCGATGGGCAGACCTTGTTTCAGGCGGCGACCGACTATGCCGTGGCGTACGCGACCGGCAAAGTCACCCGTGTCACCACGGGCAGTATTGCACTGGGGGCCACCGTCAGTGTCACCTATAACACGCCGGATGTCTCAAAAATCACCGCCGCTGACATTCTGGGCACCACCAATGCTGCCGACCAGCGTACCGGCATGAAAGCGCTGGAAAATGCCGACAGCCTGTTTGGCTTTCGCCCCAAGCTGCTGATTGCTCCCGGCTTCTCGCACCAGAATGCCGTGGCCAGCGCCATGATTGCCCTGGCCCACCACTGTGAAGCCATTGCCTATATTGATGCCCCGGCGGGGACAACGTTTGCCCAGGCGATAGCCGGACGGGGGACGCAAGGCACGATTAATTTTAATACCGCCTCTGACCGGGTACGCCTGTGTTATCCGCAGGTCAAGGTCTATGACAAGGCGACGAACCAGAATCGTCTGGAGCCGCTCTCAGCGCGCGCCGCTGGCCTGCGGGCAAAAGTTGACCGGGAAAAAGGGTTTTGGTGGTCGTCTTCCAATCAGGAGCTGATGGGCATTGTGGGTATTGAGCGCCCGTTAAGTGCGCGCATTGATGACGCCAATAGCGAGGTCAATCTGCTTAACCAGAATGGCATTACCACAGTGTTTAACAGCTTTGGTACCGGATTGAGGCTGTGGGGCAACCGCACGGCGGCCTGGCCGACCGTGACGCATCTGAAGAATTTTGAAAATGTGCGGCGCACCGGCGACATGCTTAATGAATCCATCCGCTATTTTAGCCTGCAATATCTTGACCGCCCTATCGACCAGGCACTGGTTGATTCCCTGACAGAATCGGTCAATGCCTATGGTCGTCGGCTGGTAGCCGATGGCGCACTGCGAGGTTTTCACTGCTGGTATGATCCGGCGAACAACCCCAAAGACGCGTTCAGTCTGGGTCAATTGAAACTGAATTACCAATATACGCCGCCGGTGCCGATGGAGCAGCTGACCTTTGAGACGGAAATCACCGATGAATACCTGACAATACTCAAAAGCGGGGTGTCATCATGATAACCCGACATAAAAAAAGACGAAGAGGAGTACGCCATGGCGGGTAATGCACTGCATTTTATGACCAATGCCAACGTCTACCTGGACGGCAATAGCCTGCTGGGTCGGGCAAAAGAAATCAAACTACCGGAAATCAACGTGGTGCAGCAGGAGCATCAGGCGCTGGGGATGATAGGCAAAATTCAGTTACCGGCGGGGTTTGACAAGCTGGAAGGGGAAATTCACTGGACCAGCCTGTATGAAGAGGTGGCGCTGCGCACCATTAATCCTTTCAAGGCGTATCCGCTGCAATGTCGCGGCAGCCTGCAGCGCTATAACCCGGCACAGGGTCGCCAGGATGAACTGCCGGTGGCGGTGTTTATGACGGTGATGTTCAGCAAAAATAGCCTGGGCAGCTTCAAGCAGCATGAGGTGCCGGAGATGAGCAGCAGTTTTACCTGCAGCTATATCAAGCAGGTCATGGATGGCCAGGTGCTGCTGGAGCTGGATGTGATCGCCAATATTTTTAAAATCAACGGTGAAGATATGCTCACCGACTACCGCGCCAATCTGGGTGCTTAATCTGAAAATCCGAGGAGTGATGATGACAGACCGTATTCATTATAGTTTGCAATACCCTTACGCCCTGGGCAGCGGTGAAATGCTGACACGGGTCACGTTAAGCCGGCTCAAAGTCAGTGACATCAAGGCGGTACGCCGCTTAAGTGAAAACGTCAATGACTGGGACAGCCTGCTGATTGCCCGCATGACCGGCCTGATACCGGAAGATATCGACACGATGGATTTGGTGGATTATCAACAGTTGCAAAGCCACTTTCGCCAGTTTGCGGGGCTGGATGCAATCGCCGAAGGCGCTGCGTCAGGCGCAGGCACTGTTGGCGAGATGGTTCCGCTGGCAGCCGACTGAGCTGGATGCGCTGACCGTGGTGGAATTTGACGACTATTTGCGGGAAGCCGCGGCTCAAATCCGGCAGGAATATGGGCAAAACGGTAACCGGTAATCAGCGGTAACAAGGGCAGGTGACGTGGTGTCGAGCACATTTTCGATTGGGGTGGTGATTAAGGGCGCGGTGGCCGGTGCCTTTCGCTCGGCGATGGGCGACTCCCGGCGCAGCCTGAATAGCCTGGGTGAAACGACCCGTCGCCTGCAATCCCGCCAGCAGCAACTGACCCAGGCAATGACCCGCTACGGTCAGTTGGGTGGGCAGGCGGCGCGTAACCTCAATAGCGAGCTGGGTCGGGTGGGCCAGACACTTTCCCGCCTCGAGCAACAGCATCGCCGTTTGCATCAGACCATGATGGCCAGTCAGATTGCCGGGCAACAACGACAGGCCCTGATGGGGCAAGGACTGGCGTTAGGGGCCACCACGGCAGCCGCGGTGGGCGCGGTCGCGCCGTCAGTCAGGCAGTCGATGACCTTTCAGGACAATCTGGTCGATATGGGTATCACCGCCGGTTACGACGGTGCCACCCAGGCAGCGCTGGGTAAAGATATCCGCGCCTGGAGCCAGCAATACAACCAGACCCAGGATGATTTACAGGCCGCAACCAGCGCGCTGATTGGTAACAATATTGACCGTCTGGACGATATTCGCGCCTACCTGCCCCACATCGCCCGAGGCGCAACCGCCACCCGGACGTCGGCTGAACTCTGGGCGCAGGCCGCCGTGACCACCCAGCAGTCGCTGGGCATTGCCGCGAAAGATTTTGCCGCGGTACAGAACATCATGGCGCAAGGGGGCAAGGCCGGGTCATTTGAAATCGCTGACCAGGTGAAGTGGTTGCCCGAGCTGGCCCCACAAATGGCCAACGTGGCCCAGGGCAAGGCGGCCGTCGCGGAGATGGTCGCCGCCTTGCAGGTGGCGAAAATGGGTGCCGGTAGCACCGATAAAGCGGCGAACAATTTTAATAACTTTCTTGAAAAGGTGTTTGCCCCGGAAACCCAAAAACGCTTTGGGGATGTCGGTATCGATATTGAAAAATCCTTAATGCAGCAAAAAGTGCACGGGATTTCGCCGATTGAAGGGATGATGAATACCCTGCAAAGCTATCTGGCGCAGAAGAGTCCCGAGGCGCTGGCACAATTTAAATCGGCGATGGCGCTACAGGACGATACCGCGCGCGACAAGGCGTTACTGGCCCTGCAGCAGAACTTTGGCCTGGGTGAACTGTTTGCCGATATGCAGGTAATGGCCTTTGTGCGTCCGATGCTGGCCAATATGGACAAGTACCGGCAAATCCGCGCTCAAGCCCTGGCTGCCGCTGACAAGGATGTATTAGCCGGTGATTATAAAAAACGTCTGGCCTCACCCATTGAGCAGATGAAAAAGTTAGGCGTTGCCACAAAAGAGCTGTCACTCTGTGTGGGTGAATCACTCACTCCTGCGGTGTTGTCGTTAACGCAAACGGTACTGCCTTATCTGAATGCGGCCAGTGGTTGGGTCAAAACCCACCCGCAACTGGTCAGCGGTATCGCCAAAACCGTGGGCGGCCTCCTGCTGTTTAAGGGCGCACTGTTGGCTGTTCGTCTGGCACTTAATGTGCTGGGTTCACCGATACGCCTGCTGTGGGGCGGGTTTAACCGGCTGCGTACCGGTTGGCTGTTACTCCAGAGTGCTTTCGGCATGGGTGGGCGCTTAAGCCGACTGGCGGGCGGGATGGGACGATTGGGTAAGGTGTTGGGCGGCGGGCTGGTGACGGGCCTGCGCATGGCCGGACAGGCGCTGCTGTGGCTGGGGCGGGCACTGATGTTTACCCCGATTGGCTTAGGCATTACCGCGATTGCTGCCGGGGCTTACCTCATTTACCGCTACTGGACGCCGATAAGCGCTTTCTTTCAGGCCCGTTGGGCCGAGGTGAAACAGGCGTTTTCCGGCGGTATGGCTGATGTTGGTGCGCTTATCCTTAACTGGTCGCCAGTGGGACTGTTCTATAAAGCCTTCGCCGGGGTGATGGGCTATTTCCATGTTGAACTGCCCGCCCACTTTACCGATGCGGGTTGCCAGCTGATTGATGGTCTGGTCAACGGGATCAAGAGTCGTTTAACCGCCGCCAAAGAGACCATTGTCAATTTTGGTGACAGTGTGTCGGGCTGGTTTAAGGAGACGCTCGGCATACACAGTCCCTCAACGGTCTTTGCCGGATTGGGGGATAATATTGTGCAGGGCGCGGTGCTGGGCATTACCCGCACCACGCCCGCGTTAGAACGCGCCGTCGGCGGCCTGATGCCGCTGATGCAACCACCGTCCCCGCGTGTGCCCCAATGGCCTGATACCCCGCTCCCCCCTGCCGGTCAGGGGAAGGAATTTTCAGGAATGCAGATCACCTTTGCGCCGCAGATTGTGATGAACGGTCAGTCTCAGGCGGCCCCAGCCGCGTTGCGTGACGCCTTGGCTATCAGTGTGCGTGAGCTGGAAAAACGCCTGGCGCAGCTGATGCACCAACAACAACGGCGGGACTTTCACTGATGCTGGCGATCCTGGGTGAGATTGAAGTGCAGTTACAGACCGGCTTTACCGCGCTGGAAGCCACCCTCGGCGGTGAGTTTGCTGAACAGGCGCGCATTGGCCATAAACCCGGTTTGCAGTGGGTCGGCGACAAGTGCGATGAATACCGTTTAAGCGTGCGGTTTCATCAGCAGTACTGTCAACCGACCGCGCAATGGCAACGGCTACAGGCCGCCTGTCGTGCTCATCAGGCACTGGCGTTTGTGCTCGGCAATGGCGAGTACCTGGGGCATTTTGTGATCACCACGCTCACCGGTCGCACGCTGTTGGCGCATGCCGACGGTATTGCCCAATGCCTGGAGGTCGATATCAGTCTGCGTGAATTTACCGGCGATCTGCGCCAACCGCTTAAGCCGCCGGCGATGGCCACGACACTGAATAAAAAAGCCGCCGGGCTAACCCGGGCGATCGCCACCGGTACACCGCTATCACGGGCGGTGGGTCTGGCCCGTCAGGCTCAGTCGGCACTGGCCACGGCATCACAGGCGATCCGGGTGGCGCGCCAGATGAAAGCGGATCCGGTCGCGGCGTTAACGCGCGTCCCCGGGGTGATAAATAGCCTGGGTGAGGTGGCCACCCCGTTGATACAGGCGCTACCGATGCTCGCCGGCCTGGAGACGCATTTTCCGGCGGCAAGCAGCCTGACCCGTGCCGCAGGCAAGGTGGCGACCACAGCTAGCCAGGCGAAAAACACGCTCAGTACCCTGACCCCCAGTACCGGGCATGCCCTGCCTGGTACGCTTGATACGGTGGCCGGTCAGGTGGGCGGTGCCGTCAGTACCTGGAACGACGTGGCACCGGTACTTAGCCGTCTGGCGGGGCATCTGGTGACGCGCCGCTAAAGGAGAACAGGACGATGTCTGCAAGCCAGCATGAACAGGAACATAAGCCGGGAGCCTGGCAGCATATTACCCGTGAGGGCGAGCGCTGGGATACGCTGGCCGCCCACTATTACGGTGACGCATTGGGCTATGTGCGGATCATTGCCGCCAATCCTGATATCCCCATTACACCGGTGTTGCCTGCCGGCATCACCCTGGCTATCCCGCTGATTAACGCGCAGGACACCGTTGAGGAGACGCCGCCATGGTTACGTTAACGACACAAAGACCGCAGGCGGTATCCGCCCCGACCTGGACCCTGCATTATGGTCAAAAAGACATCACGCACGATATCACCCCGGACGTGCTCGGGATCCGCTTTACCGATCAGCTCAGTGGTCAGTCTGACGAGTTGGCGGTCGAACTGGAGGACAGCGCCGGGCGCTGGCGCGGGGCCTGGTATCCGGGCAAAGGGGATACACTTTCGCTGGCGCTCGGCGTAGTCGGTGAGCCATTACGCCATTGTGGCACCTTTTCGATTGATGAAATTGAACTCAGTGGCCCGCCGGATACGGTGTCGCTGCGCGGGTTATCCGCTTCGGTGACCACCGCGCTGCGGACCCGGAGCTACCGGGCGTTTGAGCAGACCACCCTGACGGCTATCGCCAGGCGGATTGCACAAAAACACCACCTGACACTGGAAGGGCAGATTGCGCCACTGCCCCTTGACCGGGTAACACAGCAACATGAAACCGACCTGGCCTTTTTGCGCCGTCTGGCGGAGGAATACGGCTATATCGTCAAAGTCACCCCACACAAGCTGATTTTTTCTGAGCGCGTCAGATTGCGTGAGGCATCGCCGGTTAACGTCATTACCCCGCAAGCCGTCAGTCACTACAGCCTGCGCGATACGCTTAACCGTATCTACCAGCAGGGCAAAGTGAAATACCAGGACAGCCAGCGCAAACAGCTGGTCACGGTGGGCGTCAAGGCCGATGGCACGATAGGCGAAGTGGCGCGAGAAACGGTCGCTCAAAAACAGGGGCGCACGACCAGCGCCGATACCTTAAGACTGCACCGCCGGGCACGTAGCCGGGAAGAAGCGACCGCCAAGGTATGCGCGGGTCTGAACCGGCATAATGAATATCAACGGGTAGCGACGGTGGAGCTGGCAGGTAATACGCTGTTTCGTGCCGGGTTAACGCTGCGGCTTGACGATTTTGGTCGCCTGTCCGGGATGTGGCTGATCACTGAAGTTCGCCATGCCCTGTCGCGCCAAAGCGGTTACACTTGTGAACTCACCTTGGGCCAGGGGCCGATGGCGCGCACGAACAGGAAAAAGACTCGCGCGGATACGTCGGCGACCCAACAGGTGATTGGGGTGAAAGCCGATGGCAGTGTGGGTCCGCTGAGTGAAAAAGAGACGATACGCGGAGAAAAATAATTATGAAAGCACTGCAATTGATGTTCGGTACCGTGAGCCAGATTGATGAGCAAAACGTTCGGGTCCGGGTACGTCTGCCGACCTGTGATAACCTGCGCACCGCCTGGCTGCCGGTACTGCAACGTAATACCCAGAATAACAAGGATTACGGGCTGCCGGATGTGGGTGAGCAGGTAAGTCTGCTGCTGGATGCTGACGGCGATGACGGCGTGGTGTTAGGGGCGGTGTATTCCGAGGTAGACCGCCCGACGGTGGCGAACCGCGATAAACGGCGGGTAGATTTTGCCGACGGGACTTTTGTCGAGTATGACCGCAAAAACCACGCGATGGCTATCGGGGGCGAGATACAGGCCCTGACGCTGATCACCCAGGCCACTGTACTGATCCAGACGCAAAACGCCACGGTGAAGGCGAGTGACACCTTGCTGCTGGATGCGCCGAACACGGTATCGACCGGCAACCTGACGGTGCAAGGGAAACTGACTTACCAGGGCGGCATGAGCGGCTCGGGCGGCAGTGGCCTGGCCGCCATCATTGACGGCACGCTCCAGGCCAGCGGTGATATCCAGGCGGGTCGGGTGTCGCTGCAACACCATCAACACAGCAACGGACATGACGGTAAGCCTACCGGCAAGCCGTTATAAGTGAGGGAGGAACGCGTTTGATGAACACAATGACCGTCCTCAGCACTGCAGACTGGCAACCCGCGCTGCACGCGCCGGGTGAACGGGTCAGTGGCATCGAAGATATTCAGCAGTGCCTAAGACTGATTTTGGGGACCCCGAAAGGCAGCGACCCGCATCGACCGGATTTTGGTAGTGATCTGCATCGTTATCTGGATATGCCCACTGAGCGCGCCTTGCCGCATGTGGTACGGGAAACGGTGGAGGCCATCAGACGCTGGGAGTCTCGCTGCGAATTACAGCAGGTCACGCTGGATGCGCAGGGTGAGCGGGTCAATCTCCAACTGCGCTGGCGACTGCCAGGCCGTCAGGCTTACCAGCAAACGGAGGTGGCATGGCGTTAACCCTAGAGAAGCCGGTTTTTGTTGAAGCGGATGCGCAGGCCATTACCCGCGAGATGATCACGGCCTATGAAGCGGCCAGCGGCAAGACCCTGTGGCCGGCGCAGGCTGAGCGGCTATTGATAGACCTGTTCGCCTACCGGGAAACCCTGGTGCTGAGCGCTATCCAGTCGGCGGCTGAGCAAAACCTGGTGGCCTTTGCCCGTGCCCCGATGCTGGACTATCTGGCCGAGCTGGTTGGCGTTTACCGTCTCCCAGCACAACCGGCACGCACCACGGTGGAATTTTCGCTGCCGGTCGCGCCCCCGGTGACGATACCGATACCAGCCGGCACACGGCTAAGTGCCACGGACAGTCTGATATTTACCACCGACAGCGAAGTCAGGCTGACGCCGACGGCATCCAGGGTGACGGTGAGTGCGACCTGCAGCGAGGCGGGGATACAGGGTAATGGCTGGCAACCGGCGCAAATCAGCACCCTGATGGAGGCCATCGATGACCGGGATATCCAGGTGACCAATACCACGCCGAGCGCGGGCGGCTCAGACGCTGAGGACGATGAGCATTTGCGAAGCCGTATTCGTCTTGCCCCGGCGTCCTTCAGTACCGCCGGTTCACGCGAAGCGTACCGTTTTCATGCCATGAGTGCCCATCCGGGGATTTGTGATGTGGCGGTGACCCGCCCGAAGCCGGGGACGGTCAACCTGTATCCGCTGCTGACCAGCGGGCTGCCGGACAAGACGGTACTCAGCCTGGTCACGGCGCTGTGCTCGGAAGAGCGGGTGCGCCCGCTTAACGATACGGTGCAGGTGCTGGCACCTGAGAAAGTCGACTATGCGATTAGCGCCCAGCTGACCTGTTATGCCAGCCAGCCGGGGGAGCCGGTGCTGAAAGAGGCGCAACTGGCTGCTGAGCAGTATGCGGCAAGCCAGGCAACAAAGCTGGGCAGGGATATTGTCCCCAGTCAGATTATCGCGGCACTCTCGGTCCCCGGCGTTTACCGGGTGCAGCTCACCAGTTTCAATACCCTTGAGCCGACGGTACTGGCGGCCCAGCAATGGGCGCATTGTACCGATATTCAGTTGACCCTGGGCGCGGAGAGTGCTGATGACCGATAACACCCTGTTACCGCCCTTACTTGCCGCCGAGAAACATTTTCAGGCGCTGGCAGCGCAGGCCGCGCGGTTGCAGCAGATTGACCTGACTCCCCTGCTGGTTTATCTGCTGGATGTGACCGAGGTGTCCGCCTTGCCCTGGCTGGCTGGGCAACTGGCCTTGACCGGTGTCAATGGCTGGCATCTGGCGGAATCGGATGATGCCCGCCGCGCGATGCTGAAATCGGCGATAACCCTGCATCGGTATAAAGGCACGCCCTGGTCACTCCGTGCCATGATACGGGCGCTGGGGTTGGGGGAGGTAACGATAACTGAAGGCGCAGCGGCGCTAAAACCCGAACAGGCGACAGCGTATCCCGATAGCGAGACGCACTGGGCGCTGTACCGGGTGATGCTCAATCGGCTTATCACCAATGACCAGGCAGCAAAATTACGCGAGACACTGGCGGCCTTTGCGCCGGCGCGTAGCGAACTGGTGGCACTGGATTATACGGCAGTGCCGTTGCGCTATAACGCTCAGACGACCTATAACGGGCGCTATAATCATGGCAGCAGCTAAAGGTATACAAAAATACTGACTGAATACGCATTCGTAGAATATGTTATCATCAAAAAAAGTAGAGCATGGAATAGCGCAGTATGGAGAATGATGAAATGAGCCATTTAAAAGAAACGGCTGAATGGGTGGACGGTATCTACCAGATAGAGACCTCCGATCCGGTATTGGGTGGGCCAGACGGTATTACCAATCGACCCGCACGTGGACTGGCTAATCGGACCGCCTGGTTAAAGCAACAATTAAAAGATGCCGAAGCGGCATTGACAGCGCATACGCGCTCCCGAAACCACCCTGATGCAAGCTTAAGTGAAAAAGGTTTCGTCAAGCTCAGCAGTGCCAATCAGAGCAGCAGTGAAACGGAAGCGGCGACCCCCAAAGCGGTGAAAATTGTCAATGATAGAATGAACGCGGTGATCGACAATGCGCCCTCAGATTTAGATACGCTCAACAAGCTCGCGCAGGCCATCAGCAATAACCCGAAATTTGCCGAAAGCGTGACGCAACTGTTAAGCCAAAAGCTGGCAAAAAATGAAAATGGGGCGGACATCCCAGACAAGAATCTTTTTCTGAAAAACCTTGGTTTAACAGAAACGGTAGATTGTGCAAAAAATGCACTGGACAAACGTACCGGCGGCACCGTCAAGGGCGACATTATGTCACAGGGTACCCAAATTTCGCTAAAGGGAGATGGCCGCAAGCATCTGGGTTTTCATAATCAGGACGGTAGCGTTCGCATGTGGCTCTACAAAGACAAGGGTGGTGATGGCGTCCGGCTAAACAACGGCCATGACGGCGGTGGTGAGTACGTTTTTCATAAAGATGGCGGTTTTCGTGCCCCTTCTTCCGTATATGCAGGAGCCGCAAGGATGGCCGCTGACGGCAATCTCTACGGTAGCATGTGGGGCAATCAATGGCTGAACGTTTACCTGAAGAATACCTTCCAGCCTAAAGGGGCCTACGGCAAAGCGAATACCGCGAACATGGAAGTCAATGGATGGTGGAAATGCGGGGACACGGGGTTAATTATCCAGTGGGGGAGATACGGAAAAGGCCAGGTTGGAACCTATGATTTCCCGCTGCCCATGAAGTTTCCTAATGCAGGATTGTTCTGTATCGGCTATGTTGGTACTGCGATTAACTCTTGGGCTGATGGTCAGTCCCAGTCAGCTCATCTGGTCGATAACGCGACCGTCAGGGTGACGATAGATAACGGTCTTGAAAGCGTCGTTCTAGCCATTGGTTTCTGAAGGAGGAGCTGGCCACTTTTATATCCGGCGCGCCGCTGATATCGAGCCGATTAAGCAGCACACGGTATTTCTTCCACGCGACAAGCTGCACCTTTTCTGCCTCCGTGACCATAGCGAGGTCTACAGCATCCTGTAGTGGAGCCATGGCGGCGGAGGCTTTTTGCATCAACGCGGCTTTTTTCCTCTCAGCCTCATCCATACGCTGTTGAGGTGTGGGCGGAGGAATATCTATCCAGACAGGCAGACCCGCTTCGCCCACGGCGCGCTCCTTGCCGTCCGGCGGCGGGTTGCCCGCAAATTCAAGCCAGACATCATCATTCACTTCAATCACATCCTCCGGGAAGCTCCCTGCGTCAATATACGATTGTCTCAATTCCGCCGGGCAGAATGTGTTTTCCTTCGCACTGTAGTAGTACATTTTCTCTTCCTTCAGAAACCAATGGCTAGAACCACAGTTTCAGGACCGCCATCCACTGTCACCCTGACGGTTGCGTTATCGACCAGATGGGCTGAATTGGACGCGCGATCTTCATCATAGGGTATCGCAGCACCGGCGTAGCCGATACAGAACAGTCCCGATTTGGGAAACCTTATTGGCAGCGGGAAATCATAGGTTCCAACCTGGCCTTTTCCGTATCTCCCCCACTGGATAATTAACCCCGTGTCCCCGCATTTCCACCATCCGTTGACCTCGCGCTTTGCCGTATTCGATTGACCGTATGTCCCTTTGGGCTGGAAGGTATTTCTCAGGTAAACGTTCAGCCATTGATTACCCCACATGCTACCGTAGAGATTACCGTCGCTGGCCATTTTTGCCGCTCCTGCATGCACGGAAGCAGGAGCACGAAAACCGCCATCTTTATGAAAAACGTACTCACCACCGCCGTCATGGCCGTTGTTTAGCCGGACGCCATCACCACCCTTGTCTTTGTAGAGCCACATGCGAACGCTACCGTCCTGATTATGAAAACCCAGATGCTTGCGGCCATCTCCCTTTAGCGAAATTTGGGTACCCTGTGACATAATGTCGCCCTTGACGGTGCCGCCGGTACGTTTGTCCAGTGCATTTTTTGCACAATCTACCGTTTCTGTTAAACCAAGGTTTTACAACATCGAGAGTTTAGCTAAAATTTTGACCTAAACCAGCGATTACAAGGCTTACCGAGGTTGAGAAAAGGTTAAAAATGGCAAAAATTGGCTATATGAGGGTGTCAAAAAATGACCAAAACACCGATTTACAGCAAAAATCCTTGATTTGCGCAAATTGTGAGCAGATTTTTGAGGATAAAATCAGTGGAAAAACAGACCAGAGACCCGGATTAAAACGCGCGTTAAACTGCCTGAAATCGGGGGATACTCTGGTGGTCTGGAAGCTCGACAGGCTGGGTCGCAGCATTAAACATTTGATTACTTTAATCTCCAAACTGGAAGATGAAGGTATTCATTTTCATAGTTTGACGGATGCCATTGATACTTCTACATCCGCAGGGCGTTTTTTCTTCCATGTGATGAGCGCGTTGGCGCAGATGGAGCGAGAACTGATTGTTGAGCGTACCAAGGCAGGTTTAGCCGCAGCAAGAAGTAGGGGGCGTATTGGCGGCAGACCTCAGTCGCTATCTTTTGCACAGCAACAGGAAGCTCAAAAATTATTGGCGAATGGTCATAGCAGAAAACAGCTTGCATTACTGTATGGGGTTTCATTAACCAGCATCTACAAATATTTTCCAGTTAAGCGAAACGCTCGAACAAGTCACAGTGGCTCTGATGAAAAATAAAAGTGTAATTTCGTTGCACTGATGGAAACAAAAGTAGCCCGCCATTTATCGCACGTTTTTGCTTCAAATATCGCGCGGCGCATCA
>NZ_JBPETA010000027.1:0-26558 GCF_051710365.1 Symbiopectobacterium sp.
GTCGAATTTATTCTTAAAGTAGGTGCGGAATGACGGCTTCAGTAAAATTCCTCGGCTGGATAAACTGGAGGAAAAAACCTATGGCTATATTCCTAACGAGCGAGCCAAAGACTACGACACGGAATCGGATTCTGAGATGTCAGCCTATGAATCAGAGCCGGAGCCCGATAGCAGGAATCGCCCAACAACCAGCAAAGCGATAGGGGAAAAAAAGAAAAGAAAAACGCACGAAATGACAGTGCGCTACGGTTACGCACTGCCATGATGGCTTTTGATCAGTTAGCGGCAGGTCTTACACCCAGTGTATGGCAAATCGCATAACTCAACTCCGCACGGTTGAGCGTATAGAAGTGGAAATCTTTCACACCCTCACGGCTGAGGATTTTCACCATGTCCATGGCGATGGCCGCCCCCACCATTTTGCGGGTATCAGCATCATTATCCAGCCCATCAAACATGGCCGTCATCCAGTTCGGCACGCGCACGTTCGTCATGGTGGCGAAGCGTTGTAACTGTTTGAAGTTGGAAACCGGCAGAATGCCCGGCACAATCTCCACATCAATGCCCGTGGCGACGCAGCGATCGCGAAAACGTAAATAGCTTTCCACATCGAAAAAGAACTGCGTGATGGCCCGATTCGCACCCGCATCAATCTTTTTCTTCAGGTTGATCAGATCGGCCTGCGCGCTTTTGGCCTCCGGGTGAACTTCCGGATAAGCCGCGACCGAGATATCAAAATCACCGACGCTTTTAAGCAGGCTCACCAAATCAGCGGCATACATGTCTGGTTTACCCCCTTCCGGCGGCAAGTCCCCACGCAGCGCCACAATATGGCGGATACCGCTCTGCCAGTAATCCTGTGCGATCTCACGCAGTTGCTCGCGGGAAGCATCAATACAAGTCAGGTGCGGCGCAGCTTCCAGCCCGGTACGCTCTTTGATCGTCTTGATAATGCTGTGAGTACGGTCACGTTCGCCAGAGTTTGCGCCGTAAGTAACAGAAACAAACTTGGGTTTCAGGTTGCTCAGGCGGTCAATTGAGTTCCACAGCGTTTCTTCCATTTCGCTGGTTTTCGGCGGGAAAAACTCAAAGGAAACATTGATTTGCCCCTGGATCTCCGCCAGGCTTTGATTCAGCGCTTCCCGCTGGTTTGCGTGAAAAAAACTCATACCCTTGCCACCCTTGTCGTCGCGTTACCGTCATTATTTATAGAACGTCTATACGTTTAGACGTCCATATAGAAAATGACGGAATCTCAACCAAGAGTCAACGAATTTCGTTTAAAAGCTGTTGATGATTGCTCAAGGTAAATGAATTTTTTTCATCATGCTGTCTCGCCCCACCTTACGAGACGGGAACGTCGTTGAAATGTACGGTATGCCCCTGCGCCGTTACCCAGAAAATAGCGTACTGTGGCGTTTCCTGGCTGATGTCAAAACCGGGGACAAAACGCAGTGCAGACTGGTGGTTAATGCCGCGCACCGTAGTAAAGGTGATGCCGCGCCAGTTACCGCTGGCAGGACGGTGCACATGGCCTGCGGCAATGTGCCAAACGTTGCCATAACGCAGGCAGCATTGATGCAACGCATCGGCAGCGCCCGGCGCTAACCGCACCTCATCCAGCGACGGCAAGCCGATGGGCATCGGTGGATGATGCAAAAACAACAATACAGCTTTGTCCTGAGCGCGGCGCAGTTGGCCTTCCAACCACTGTAAGCGCGTACTGCACAGGTTTCTCGCAACATCACCATTTTGCAGTGAATCCAGCAGAATTACACAATGATCGCTGAGGTTCGTGACATTTTGGATAAAACCGTGCTCATCAGCTAACGCGGGAAACGCGTGCAAAAAGGCCGCTCGGTCATCATGGTTTCCTAATGTCACGCGCCAGGGAACCTGTAATTCGGCCAGCGTATCAGCGAGGGCGGCGTAAGATGCCGCGCTGCCATCATCGGAAAGATCGCCGGAAATAACCACCAGCGCAGCGTCACGCTGGTGCGTATTAATATCCGCAATTGCTGCCTGAAAGTGTTGCAGCGGATCGCGTCCGTGCAACACACGGCCTGGCGTCGTTAAATGAAGGTCGGAGAGCTGAATGATTTTCATGGTTTCCTTCTGTACATCACAATGCGTGGCATGTTCAAGATATTCAGGCCGATTGGCGGCGCACCAGTGGCGCGCTGACCTCGGCTTTGCTGGTTGGTGCCTGCGGCTGTGCTTGTCGACGTTCCAGCAACTGTAGCGCCTGTGCGGCCATCACCACCGGATCCTGGCGGAAGGTGGTCAGCGAATAGGCATCCCAGCCTGCGGCAGGAATATCATCGAAACCGATAACCGCCAGATCGTCAGGGACTGACAATCCTCGCTGACGCGCGCAATCAATCACACCAAACGCCATTAAATCGTTGATGCAAAACACGGCATCCGGCCAATCCAGCGGCAGCTGTGCAAACAGCGCCTGACAGGCACCAAGGCCCCCCGCATAGTCTGAATCAGCGCAACGTACCGTGCTCACGTCCAATCCCAGCGTGCGCGCTTCATCGCAAAACGCCTGCTCGCGCTCAACAATGTTCGGAGCGACCGATGCGCAGCCCATCAGCGCCACCTGTTTTCTGCCGTCCGCAGCGAACAAACGCGCCGCCGTGCGTGCTGCCGTGTCATTATCGATATGCACGCTGTCGCAGGCGTCGTCATTGCGTCCAATGACGATCAACGGCTGGCCGTTCAACTGCGCCAGTTCAACAAATTCCTGCGGCGGTGAGCCAGACAACACGATAGTCGCTTCAGCACGATGGCCGAACAGAATCGAACGTGCCGCCGCCATCGCGCCGCGCGTGTGTCCGGTGTTGATCAGCACTGGAATCGAACCGCGCTGAATAAGTGCCTGAGAAAGTGCGGCGACCAGATTGGCACGAAAACCCACTTCCGGCTGTGTGACCACCAACCCCACCAACCGGCTGCTGTTCGCCAGCAGACCGCGAGCCAGATCGTTGACCTGATAGCCCAGTTGCTGCGCTGCCGTCATCACTTTGGCGTAAGTCTCTGCTGAGACGCTTGCGCCCGGAGTGAAGCTGCGCGACACCGCCGAGCGTGATACCCCCGCCCGGCGCGCCACATCCTGCGCGCTGACATAACGCTGTTTATTGATGCTCATTTACCGATCCTCGCCAACACGTCTGCTTTCAGGAAACGTTCTACCACCAGCATGAAAACAATGGAAGGCACCAGTAATACCAGCGCGGTTATCGACGCAATCTGATAATTGCCGCCCGCCCCGGCGCTGTACAGCATCAACGGTATCATCTGCACATCCGGCGCGCCGACAAAGTAGCTACCCGTGAATTCATCCAACGATTCCAGAAAGACAAATATGGCCGCCGCCATCAGCCCCGGAAGTGCTTGCGGCAGGGAGATATCGATAAACGTGCGCCACGGCCCGGCCCCAATCGAACGGGCGGCCTGTTCCATCTCACGGCTGATTGCGGCAAACGCCGCTGAAGCAATCCACACCGCAAACACCAATCCATGCACCGTATGCACCAGCACCACACCAAACAGCGTGCCGTTCAGTCCCCACTGATAAAACAGGCGAGCGATATTCACGTACACCGTCAGATTGGGAAACGCTTGTGGAATCAGAAAAACCAGCAGAATAACGCCACGCGCAGGCAACGCCAGTCGCGCCAGTGCATACCCGGCGGGAATAGCCAGCGCCAGCGAGGCCAGCACCGTGCATATCGCCACCAGCACGCTATTGCCCAGCGCTTCCTAGGCAACGCTGCGCGCCGAGAACACGCGCCGCCAAAAGGTAAAACCCCCATTCAGTAGGCAGCAGGTGTGGATAAAACCATTTCTCCGCCACTGCCCACAGCAGCAGGTTAGCCAACGGACCAAAGATAAGAAAAATCAGCACGCCCAGCATAAGCGCCGGGGCAATCCATCCAAATACGCGCCTCATGCTTTCTCCCTCATGCTGATACGCAGATAGATAACCGCAAATACCGCCGTCATCAGCAGCGAGATAGCACCCAGCGCATTCGCCACGCCGTAATCACCATAAGCATTGATAAGAAAGGCAATATTGGCGCTCAACAGCGTCGGGGATTGCGCATTGATCATCAGCGGCACCGACAGCACCGACATCATGGTCACGAAAGACAGAATCAGGCCAGTCAGCAACGTGTGCCACACCTGCGGCACCACAATCTCGAACAGAATACGCAGCCGACCCGCGCCAAGATTACGCGCTGACTCCATCGTCCCACGATCCAGCTATACCATTGCGCCAGATACCAGCAGCGCCACAAACGGCGTCTGTTTCCAGACAAAGGCAAACACGATACCGCGCCAGTCAAGCCAGTTGCTGGCGCTGGCGATATCGACGATGCCCACCATATCCAATGCCCCGTTTAGCCAGCCGTTTTTGGCCAGAAAGGTGCGTAAAATCTGTCCGGTGACGATAAATGGAATAAACAGCGGCCAGCGATAAACCCAGCGCAGCAGTGCGACCCAATGCGGATTTTCACCCAACGTCAGGTAACCGCCGATCAACACGGAAAACAGGCCAATCAGTAGCGTAGACACGCCAACAATCAGCAACGTAAACAGAATATCCGGGGCGTAGAGCGTCAACGCGGTAACAAAATTGGCCCCACCGATGCCCTGCTCGCTGACAAAGGCTCCGCCAACGGACAGCCCGAGCGGAGCGATAAAGCACAGTGCCACCACTAGTAGCGCAGGCAGCACCAGCGCAATACCAGCCAGACGAGAAGAAAAAGAAGGGAGTGGTAATATGCGGTTCTCCCCTCCCCGGCCAGACAGGCCGGGGAGGATACTATCAATCAATCAGGTCAATAATGCGGGCGATTACTGCGCCATCGCACGCTCATAAGCATTGAGGATCGCGGCGTTATACGGGGCGATGGGGAAGGTTTTCCCTTTGGTCGCCAGATCCTGCGGCGAAATATCGGTAAACAGGCGCTGCCAGACTTCCGGTTTCAGTTCCGATTGAACGTATTTGGCATCAATGCCCGGATACCAGTTGAAGCGCTCAACAATACCCTGCGCCTGTACTTTCGGGCTGGTTGCCAGTTCGACAAATTGCTGGGCCAGTTCACGATTGGGGGCTTGTGCCGGGATCACGTAGTGCATCGGCTGGCCGGGCATGCCCGGTGCAGGCAGCAGAAGTTTAAAGTTATCCGGCAACTGGCCGTTCGCTTTCCACGAGTAGAACATGTCTACCCACACTGGGCCGATGGCAATCTCACCCCGGCTCAGCATATCCAGCGTACCCGCATTGCCCGGCGTCAGGGTGACGTTTTTATTGAACGCTTTCAGGCGGTCAAAGGCCGGTTGCCATTTCTGTGCTTCCGCTTCTTCAAACGGGCCGTTCATCAGCTTATTGGCATCGCCGCCGTAAGCGTAAACCCATCCCATCACAAAACTGACGCCCGATGCGCCCCCTTTAATGCCGTTATAGCCGAACTGTTTTGGGTGCGCTGCAGCCCACTGTTGCAGTTCGTCATAGCTTTTCGGTGGGTTCGACACCAGCGCCGGGTTATAGGCCAGTGCAGTTTGGCTGCTGAACATCGGCATCACATAGCCTTTGACATCACTGCCTAACGCTTTGTCTACCGCCTCCATGGTCACCAATTTGCCGCTCGCAATCGCATCACGGTATTGCAACAGTTGGCCGCCCTTCACCATCGGTCCGACAAATTTTTCATGCACCACAGCAACGTCGGTATCCCAGACTTTGCTGCCGGCGGCTTGTTGCGCGTTAAAGCGCTCGAGGATCTTCTGTGAGCCGGCATCGCCCGGCCCGGTGCCGACGGCTCTGACTTTGACGCCCGGATGCTGTTGCTCAAACAGCGGCCCCAGATAGTCGTTCACATAATCAACCATATTTTGATCGCCAGCCGTCAGCACGGTCAGCTCTTGCGCCTGCGCAGCAGAAAGTGAAGCGCCCATCATGAGCGTTACAGCAAAAATACGTTTCATGTCAGTGGGCTCCAGTACAAGATTGGGTAGTCAGGCCGGGAAGCGAATCGTGAGAAGCAGAAGTCAGTGATGTTGCAGCGAACGGGGCTGACGTGTCAGACGCCGGAAACAGGAACAGCGCTTCAGCCGGGATCTGCACCTCTACGCGCTGACCGACGTCATAAGGCGCAGAGGCATGCACCTGCATCCGCCATGCGCCACTGACAACCGTGTGCTGCCAATGACCGCCCGGATAGCTTTGTGCCAACACGGTGCCCTGACGCACCAGCATGCCGGGAGCCGCTGGCGGCGCTTGTGTCGCATCGTAGAGCTGTGCGGCTTCGGCGCGAAAGCGCGCTTCCACCGTGCCGGGTTGCAATGTCGCATCCCGTGGCACCAGTGCCGCCCCCTGCTCGTCGCCACGCAGCGTTAACCTATCGCCGTCATAGTAGGCCTTCCAGCATCAGTTGGTTTTCAGCCTCCATAAACGCCGCGACAAAGGCGCTGGCCGGGTGGTGGTAAACCTGTTGCGGGCTGCCTGCCTACATCACGCGTCCTTGGTGCAGGATGACGATGCGATCTGCCATCACCATGGCTTCTTCACGATCGTGGGTCACATGAATGGCCGTAAGGCCCAGACGCTGCTGCAAAGCGCGAATCTCGTCGTGCAGTTGCAAGCGAATGCGGGTATCCAGATTGGAGAGCGGCTCATCAAGCAGCAAGATATCTGGCTGTATCGCCAATGCTCGCCCCAGAGCGACACGCTGACGCTGGCCGCCGGAGAGCTGTGCCGGTTTGCGCTCACCCAATCCGGTCAGTCCCAGCATGTTTTCAAGCTGGGTCACACGGCGGGCGATCCCCGCTCTCGGCATACGTCGTAATTTGAGTCCGTAGGCAATATGCTGCGCCACCGTCATATGCGGCCACAGCGCGTAGCTTTGAAACACCAGCGCCATGCCACGTTTTTCCGGCGGATAGTGGGTAATATCCTGGCCGTTGACCAGAACCGCACCGGCATCCGGTGCCGCAAACCCTGCGATAGTGCGCAGCAAGGTGGTCTTGCCGCAACCAGAGGCTCCGAGCAGCGCGACAAATTCCCCTTGAGCAATCTCCAGGTGAATATCATTTAAAACAGGCGTAGCGCCGTACCCGGCATGCAGGTGATCGAGCGTAATATGCGGCGTTAGCGCAGCGGAAGAAGACGTTCTATTTTGCACACCTGTGCACCCAAACAAACCTTTCGATAGCGCCGATTGTCCGGGGTAATGATGTCAACGACGTGTTAACGCCATGACATTTCAGTGACAGGGTGAAAAGGAATAGCGGTGGTCAAACGCCACCGCTAGCAAGAGAAGAGGCCTTACAGCAATTGCGCCAATCGGTTGAGATCCGACTGAATCGCCCCGGCCGTTACATCGCGTCCGGCACCCGGCCCACGAATCACCAACGGATTGTCGCGATACCAGCGGCTTTCGATCGCGAACATGTTGTCACACGGCAGCAGAGAAGCCAACGGATGATCCGGTCGCACCGCTTCCACGCCCACGCGCGCTTTGCCGCTGACATCGAAACGCGCTACGTGACGCAGCACCAATCCCATCTCTTGTGCCGCTTCCAGACGCTGTACCATCTGCTCGTTGAGCGAATCGCCATTTTCGAAAAACTGATCGATCGAACCCGCTTCACAGCCCGCAGGCACCAGTGATTCCACCCGCACCTGATTGGGTTCGATGTCATAACCCGCTTCGCGCGCCAAAATCACCAGTTTGCGCATTACGTCCTGCCCGGAAAGATCGACGCGCGGGTCCGGCTCCGTCAGCCCCTGTTGCCAAGCCTGATCCACCAGTTCGGTGAACGGTACGCTGCCATCAAATTGCAGGAACAGCCACGACAAGGTGCCGGAGAAGATGCCGCTGATGGCCAGAATACTGTCACCGCTGTCACGCAGATCGTGCACCGCATAGTTCACCGGCAGCCCTGCGCCCACCGTGGCGTTATACAACCAGTGACGTCCGGTTTTGGCAAAGGCGTCGCGGATCTGGCGATAACGATCGCCGCTGGATGCCCCCGCAATCTTGTTGGCGCTGATCACGTGAAAGCCGTAGCTGGCGAAATCGAGATAGAGATCTGACACCGCTTCACTGGCGGTCACATCCAACACCACCAGGTCATCGTAGGGGTGAGCACGCATCCACAGGAAGAGATCTTCGCCATCACGTTCCTGCGCTTCATCATCAAAGAAGGCCAGCACGCGACTGGCTTCCAGCCCGTCGTAGTTCAGCAGGCTACGCGTGCTGTCTACCACGCCCGCCAGCACAAACTCAAAGCCGGTACGTGCCGAAATCAGCGCCTGCTCGCGCGCAAACAGCTCCAGCCAGCGGGAACCAATATTGCCCTTGCCGAACAGTACCAACCCGATCCGTTTTTCTGCACGGAATAACGACTGATGCAAACCACGGATCAAATGCTCCGTCGGTCCCACGCGCAGCACCGCCACCAGGCTGATGCCATCGTCGGACTGCCAGACAAACTCGATGGGCTGATCTTTTAACTGCTGATAAAAACGGTGGCTGTGCAGCGGGTTACGGCACACGCCGGCCCCGACCATGGCCACCAGCGCCAACCCTTCACGCAACGTGAACGTCACGGGCAATCCGGCCTGTTCCAATGCATGCCAAGCGCTGTCCACCACTTCCGAGGTGTAACACAACTGCACCAGATTGCGATCGGCATGCACGCCAATCGCCAGCGGACGCACTTGCGCACGGCTAACGTATTGTTCGATCTCTTTGTGCACGCGCGCAAAATCATGCTGTGTAGGAATCTGCACGTCGATCAGGCAAACGTCATCGTGGCTGGTGACAATCTTTGCCCCCGTGCCCGACGCCAACACGCGTTCGATGCGCGTAGAGCCTTGCTCCGGGTTGTAACTGCAACGCAGTTGCAGATCGATATCGCTTGCTGACACTGGCTGCAAGGTGCGTGCATGCAGCACCGGTGCCGCCAGACGCGCCAGCTCACTGGCCTCATCAAGGCGCAGCAGAGGCAGCAGACAGGCATCTTTCACCTTACGGGGATCGGCGCTGTAAACACCGGCCACATCGCTCCAAATGGTCACGCGCTCCACGCCCGCCAGCGCACCGATTTGCGTCGCCGAATAGTCACTGCCGTTGCGCCCCAGCAAGACTGTTTCACCGGCCTCGTTGCGGCTGATAAAACCGGTCACCACCAGCCGTTGCCCCGCATGCTGCGTTAACAGCTGTTGCAGCAGCGGCCAGGAGCGACCTTCGTCCACCTGCGGCTGTGCTGCCCGTTCAGCGCGTAAAAAGTCGCGGGCGTCCAGCCAGTTGGCGTCGATGTTGCTCAAGTTCAACACCGCCGCCATCAGACGTGCGGACCAAATTTCGCCGTGCCCCACCACTTCGGCATAAACTGCATCGGTCACGCCGCCATCCAGCAGCGCCGCCAGACGCTCCAGATCGCGGATAAAAAGAGTGGTCAACCACTCTGCGGCATCCGCAGGCAGCAAACCGGCAATCAAATCGCTTTGGTAACGACGCAGCGCCTGCTGCACCTGATGGGCAGACAGGCGATCGCTCTGGCTCAGTTTCAGCCAGCTAATCAGTTGGTTGGTTGTGCCGCTCGCGGCTGACACCACCATCAAATCGCCGGGGCGGCTGTACTCGGCCATAATCCCCGCGACACGTTGATAACACTTCACATCTGCCAGACTGCTGCCGCCAAATTTATGTAGTTGGCGGCCAGAAACCGTCGCTGATACGCCTAACGCACTCATGCTGCTCCCTCAGTTGCCACCCGGAATGCTCGATCCAGATCGGCAACCAGATCGTCACCGTCTTCAATGCCGACCGAAATACGCAGCAGGGTTTCGGAGATGCCTGCTGCCGCACGCGCTTCCGGTGCCATGCCCGCATGGGTCATGGTGGCTGCATGAGAAATCAGGCTTTCCACGCCGCCCAGCGATTCTGCCAGCGTAAACAGTTCCAACGCACCCAGGAAACGGCGCAGGGTGTCTTCATCACCGTCCAGTTCAAAACTCAACATGGCACCGAAACCGGACTGCTGACGACGCGCAATCTCATGGCCGGGGTTGTTCGGCAGCGAAGGATGATAAAGTTTTTTTACCAGCGGCTGTGTTTGCAGGTAATCAATCAGTTGCAGCGCATTTTTCTGCGCAGCGGCCATACGCGGGCCAAGGGTGCGCAACCCACGCAGCAGCAGATAGCTGTCAAACGCAGCCCCCGTCACACCGATATTGTTCGCCCACCAGGCCAGTTCCGTCACCAACGCCGGGTCTTTGGCAATCACCGTGCCAGCCACCACATCGGAGTGACCATTGAGATACTTGGTGCAGGAGTGCACTACCAAATCCGCCCCCAATGCCAGCGGACGCTGCAACGCCGGGCTCAGGAAGGTGTTGTCCACCACGCTGACCGCACCCGCGTCACGCGCAGCCTGGCAAATGGCGGCGATATCCACCACACGCAGCAGCGGATTGCTGGGGCTTTCCACCAGCACCAGTTTGGGTTTCTCTTCCAGAGCCGCCGCCAACGCAGCCGCGTCGCCCTGATCGACAAATTTTACGCGAAATGCGCCGCGCTTGTTCAAGCTGTCAAACAAACGGTAACTGCCGCCATAGCAATCATGAGGCGCAACCAACAAATCACCCGGACGCAGAAAAACGGTGCACACCAACAAAATGGCTGACATGCCACTGCTGGTCATCACCGACCCAGCACCGCCTTCCAACTCCGCCAACGCACGCTGCACCACATCACGCGTCGGGTTACCGCGACGCGAGTAGTCATGGGCTCTGGGCTGGTTGAAACCGGTGAAGTTGTAGGTGCTGGAGAGATGAATCGGCGGAACCACACAGCCGTATTGTTCATCATCATTAAGTCCGCTACGAACGGCAATCGTTGCTTGTTTACGCGTCATGGTCATTTTCCTAACTGGCGGCAGGGTATAGGCTGTCAAGAGTAATCCCAAGCTAAACGGACGTCAATACATCTAGACTTCTAAAATTCTTTGCGTATAGATTGAGCATTGACGGAAATCCCGTTAGAATTACCCTTATATTATGACGGTTTTATCTTCCTGACGGCTATATTTTTAAGGTATCCCATGGCTGAGTGGAACGGCGAGTATGTCAGCCCTTACGCTGAACACGGTAAAAAGAGCGAGCAAGTTAAAAAGATCACGGTCTCGATTCCGCTTAAAGTGCTGAAAATCCTGACTGATGAGCGCACCCGACGTCAGGTCAATAACCTGCGCCATGCAACCAACAGTGAATTATTGTGCGAAGCGTTTCTGCACGCATTTACCGGCCAGCCACTACCGGATGACCACGATTTGCGTAAAGAGCGCAGCGATGAAATCCCTGAGGTGGCCAAGGCGATCATGCGTGAGATGGGGATTGACCCGGATACGTGGGAATATTGATCTGTTGATCGGGCGGTATACCGCTCTGGCGATAGAAACAATAAAGGCACCCAAGGGCGCTTTTATTGTTTATGCGCGGACGCTTATTTTTTGCTGCCCGGCACGCTGAAACGCTTGTTGAAGCGCTCAACACGACCACCGGTGTCAACAACACGTTGTTTACCGGTATAGAACGGGTGGCATTCGCCACAAACGTCCAGGTTCAGATCGTGACCCACGGTAGAATGGGTTTTGATAACGTTACCGCAAGAACACGTTGCAGTAATCGCTACATAATTCGGGTGAATACCTTTTTTCATGGCAAACCTCTGTTAAGGCCGTGTCGCTATCCAGCCCTGTTTCGCCAGACACCACACGAAGTTAAGCACTGTAAGCACAGCACTGTACATTGACGCTCTACGATCAGTATACGCTTCGCCATCGCGCCGGTCATTACACCACACATAGCAAAGTCGTATAAAGGCGGCGAATCATACAGAAATTAGCCAGCCGATGCAATCAGGTAACACATTTTAGTCTGCAACCTGTACACTGGCGGCGCAAGCCCCCATGACGTCCGCGGAGCAGTAACACATCGTACCGTCGGGCTGCGCTGTGCAGGGAAAACAGCATAGCGCCAGAGTTATCAGCCGGAGAAAGCATGTCCATCGTTCAGGTCGCATTGCCCGTGCCGCTGGCACGCACATTCGATTACCTGCTGCCCGCAGGCATGACGCCATCGCCGGGCGTGCGCGTCAGCGTGCCTTTTGGCAACCGCAAGGCGATTGGTATTGTCGTGGCGTGCAGCAATCGCAGCGAACTTCCGGTAGAACAGCTCAAATCCATTCACGACGTGCTCGATGCGCAGCCTCTTTTCCCTGACAGCCTGTGGCGCATTCTTCTCTGGGCCGTGGGCTACTATCACTATCCTATAGGTGAGGTGCTATTCCACGCCTTGCCGATTTTGCTGCGACAGGGCAAACCGGCCCATCGCGCTCCGCTCTGGCAATGGTTCGCCACCGAACAAGGTAAAGCCACACCGCTCGCCACGCTGACGCGCGCCCGCAAACAGCAGCAGGCACTGGCGGCCCTGATACAAGGTACGCTGTACCGCCATCAGGTGAATGAATCCGGTCTGACGGAGACCTCATTGCAGGCACTGCGTACCAAAGGGTTGTGCGACCTCAAGGCCATCGACGCGGAGGTGCAGGACTGGCGTCACCAGCCCATCACCCATGATGAACGGCTGCGCCTCAATACTGAGCAGGCGACCGCAGTGGGTGCTATTCGCAGCGAAGACAGCCATTTTACCGCCTGGCTACTGGCCGGGATCACCGGCTCCGGCAAAACCGAGGTGTACCTGAGCGCGCTGGAAAACGTGTTATCACAAGGCAAGCAGGCACTGGTGCTGGTGCCCGAGATCGGCCTGACGCCGCAGACCATTGCCCGTTTCCGCGCACACTTCATCGCGCCAGTGGATGTGCTGCACTCGGGACTGAACGACAGCGAGCGTCTGGCGGTTTGGCTACGCGCACGCAGCGGAGAATCCGCGATTGTCATCGGCACCCGGTCTGCGCTGTTTACCCCGTTTGCCCGCCTGGGAATGATCATCATCGATGAAGAGCACGACGGCTCATATAAACAGCACGAAGGATGGCGCTATCATGCGCGTGATTTGGCGGTGTTCCGCGCCAGAGAGAAAAATATTCCCATCGTGCTCGGCTCCGCCACGCCTGCGCTGGAAACGCTCTACAATGTGCAGAACGGCAAATACCGTCAGCTCACGCTACGCAAGCGTGCGGGCAATGCACAACCTGCGCGCCAGCATATCCTCGATGTCAAAGGATTACCGCTCACCAGCGGCCTGTCACAGCCGCTGATTACCCGCATTCGTCACCATTTGGAACACAACAACCAGGTCATCCTGTTTCTTAATCGCCGAGGTTTTTCGCCGGTGGTAATGTGTCACGAATGCGGTTGGATCGCGGAATGCCAGCGCTGCGAGCACTATTACACCTATCACCAGCAGCAGCGTCAGCTCCGTTGCCACCATTGTGACAGCCAGCGTCCAGTGCCACAGCAGTGTCCGCACTGCGGTTCAACGCATCTGGTGCCAGTTGGTTTGGGCACCGAGCAGTTGGAGGAATCATTGACTTCCCTGTTCACCAATGTGCCCATTACCCGTATCGATCGCGACACCACCAGCCGCAAAGGCATGCTGGAACAGCAACTGGCGCAGGTGCGTCAAGGAGATGCGCGCATTCTGATCGGTACGCAGATGCTGGCAAAAGGGCACCATTTCCCGGATGTCACGCTGGTGGCGCTGCTGGATGTCGATAGCTCGCTGTTTTCCGCCGATTTTCGTGCAACAGAACGTTTTGCCCAGCTCTATACGCAGGTTTCCGGACGCGCCGGACGCGCCGGGAAGAGCGGCGAAGTGGTGCTGCAAACCCATCACCCTGACCATCCGTTACTGCAATTGCTGCTACAAAAGGGCTACGACGCCTTCGCCAGTCAGACGCTGAAAGAGCGCCAGAGCGTGTTTCTGCCCCCCTACACCAGCCACATTCTGTTCCGCGCCGACGATCACGATAATCAGCATGCGCCGCTTTTCCTCCAACAACTGCGCAACCTGCTGGAAAGCAGCCCGCTCAAGGATGACGCGCTCTGGCTGATCGGCCCGGTTCCCGCATTGCAACCCAAACGCGCCGGGCGCTTTCGCTGGCAATTGCTGTTGCAGCACCCTTCCCGCGCCACGCTCCAGCGTGTCGTTAAAGCCTCACTGCCGCTTATCCCGCTACTGCCCGAAGCGCGAAAAATGAAATGGGTGCTGGATGTCGACCCCACCGATAACTGATCGCCGCCGTTAACGCACCGCGAAAAAATGCGAACGGCGCCGAAAAAACGACATCCGTCACATCTTTTATGCAATCTGAGCAGCAAAACTTGCGCGCCATCTGTTAAGCGTATGCAGAGAAACAGTATCCTTAGCAAAATGGGTGGTATAAGCCTGTCGGGCAAAAAAATCGGGCGGCGTGCGTGCCGCCGTCCTGTTCGCCAATCGCATACGATGCAAGGAGAACCGCGTTGGACTATAAAAATGACACCACGCCGGCGACGATGAAAGACGTGGCAGAGGTCGCGGGTGTATCGACGGCCACGGTCTCCCGAACGTTAATGAACCCGGAGAAGGTCTCGAGCCAAACGCGTAAACGGGTTGAACAAGCCGTGCTCACTGTGGGTTACGCGCCGCATGCGCTTGCCCGTCACGTAAAACGCAGCGAGTCACGCACGCTGCTCGCGATTATGCCAGATATTTGCGATCCCTTTTTTACCGATGTCCTGCGTGGTATCGAAGAAACCGCCGCAAAACAAGGTTATCTGGTGCTGATTGGCGATTGCGCTCACCAGCACCACAAAGAAAAGTCCTTCGTGGATTTGATTATCACCAAGCAGATTGATGGCATGTTGCTGCTCGGGGCCAATCTGCCGTTTAGCGCCAGCAAAGAGGAGCGGCGCAACCTACCGCCGATGGTGATAGTCAACGAGTTCTCACCCGATCTGGAATTGCCGACGGTGCACATCGATAATCTCACCGCCGCCTTTGATGCCGTTTATTATCTGCACCGGCTCGGACATCGCCGTATTGCCTGTATCGCGGGTCCCGAAAACATGCATCTGAGCGAATACCGCTTGCAAGGGTATATTCAGGCGCTGCGCCGCAGCGGCATTCAGGTGGATAATCAGTATATCTATCGCGGCAGCTTCAGTTATGAAACCGGCGTGAACGGGCTGATGATGCTGATGAAGCACCCGGCACCGCCCAGCGCCATATTTTGCCACAGCGACATGATGGCGATGGGAGTGCTCTCTCAAGCGAAAAAAATGAAGCTGGATGTTCCCAAAGACCTGTCGCTGGTGGGTTTTGATGATATCGAGCAGGCACAATACTGTTTCCCAGCGCTCACTACCGTCGCCCAACCCCGCTATGAACTGGGGTGTGAATCCATGCATCTGCTATTGGAACAATTGCAGGGCCATCCGGTGCCCAGCGGTTCACGGTTACTCAACAGCAAACTGGTTATTCGTGACAGCACGGCCACACCAAATTACGCTCGTTATCGGGTTTAAGAATTCCGGTGCTGGTCAAAGTTTTTAGGGTTCAGTAACATGCTCCCTAAATCTTTCATTTCATTTGTAGCGAAACGACAGTGGCACAACGAGATTACGTCAGCCGTGGGCGCTCAGGCGCACGACGAAAAAAGACAACCAGTCGAAGAGGTGGCTCTTCGTCGGGCGTCTCTAAGTTCATGATAATGCTGGCTGTTGCCGTTCTGGTGACCTTCGCGGGCGGGCTCTATTTTATCGCCAACAACAAGCCTGCCGAGTCGCCCGTGCTACCGCGCAGCGCCACCAACAACGGCAATGGTCTGCCACCGAAGCCGGAAGAGCGCTGGCGTTATATTAAAGAACTGGAGAATCGTCAGTTGGACGTTCCTGAGCCGACGGCACCCAATTCCGGTGGAGAAATCAAATCACCGGTCCAGCTCACGCAAGAACAACGCCAACTGCTAGAGCAGATGCAGGCGGATATGCGTCGTGCGCCGACGCAGCTGTCAGAAGTGCCCTATAACGATCAAACGCCGGTGCCTCGCTCCCAGGTCACCATCACCGCGCCCAAAACCGTGGTGATACCGCCGGTAGCAACCACGCCGACGGTGACTCAGCCACCCGTGAGTACGCGTGCGCCCGTCACAGCCCCCGCGACACAGCCCGCTACACCTAAGCAGGAAACGCCAAAACCGGTGGAAACCGCGAAGCAGCCGGAAGCGCCCAAACCAGAAAAAGCACAGCGCTGGATGGTGCAGTGTGGTTCGTTTAAAACGCTGGAACCAGCAGAATCGGTGCGCGCGCAGTTGGCTTTTGCCGGTATCGAAAGCCGCATCGCCAGCAGTGGCGGCTGGAATCGCATCACGTTAGGGCCGTATAAAGATCGCGCCACCGCCGACAAAATGTTATCGCGCCTGAAAGACGCTGGCGCAGCAAACTGCATTCCTCTCGCTGCCGGGGGTTGAAAACTCCTAAGCGGTCCCCCATCTATAGCATTAATATGCCCCACAGCACTGTGGGGTTCTTTTTCCTTATCTAACGGGGATCGACACGTGACAACTATAGTAAGTGTACGTCGCAACGGCCACGTGGTGATTGGCGGCGACGGCCAAGCCACATTGGGAAACACGGTCATGAAGGGCAACGTGCGCAAAATACGCCGCCTGTACAACGACAACGTGATCGCGGGCTTTGCGGGCGGTACCGCTGACGCCTTTACGCTGTTCGAGCTGTTTGAACGCAAGCTGGAACTGCATCAAGGCCACCTGGTCAAGGCCGCCGTGGAATTGGCAAAAGACTGGCGCACCGACCGTATGCTACGCCGTCTGGAGGCACTACTGGCCGTCGCAGACGAAAACGCGTCGCTTATCATCACCGGTAACGGCGATGTGATTCAACCGGAAAACGATTTGATTGCTATCGGTTCTGGCGGCCCGTATGCGCAAGCCGCAGCCAGAGCGCTGCTGGAGAACACCGAGCTCAGCGCGCGCGAGATTGTTGAAAAGTCGCTGGGTATCGCAGGCGATATCTGCATCTACACCAATCAGTTCCACACGATTGAAGAATTAGCCTCCAAGGCGTAAGGAATGACATCATGTCTGAAATGACCCCGCGCGAAATCGTTAGCGAGCTCGACAGCTACATCATCGATCAGCACAAGGCCAAACGTGCGGTGGCAATCGCATTGCGTAACCGCTGGCGCCGTATGCAGCTTTCCGACGCGTTACGCCATGAAGTGACACCCAAGAACATCCTGATGATCGGGCCGACCGGTGTCGGTAAAACTGAGATTGCCCGTCGTCTGGCCAAACTGGCCAACGCCCCTTTTATCAAAGTGGAAGCCACTAAATTCACTGAAGTCGGCTATGTTGGTAAGGAAGTGGACTCCATCATCCGTGATCTGACGGATGCGGCCATCAAAATGATGCGCCAGCAATCGCTGGAAAAAAACCGCTTCCGCGCTGAAGAGATGGCCGAAGAACGTATTCTGGATGCGCTGATTCCCCCGGCAAAAAATAACTGGGGTCAACCGGAAGAGCCTCAAGAACCTTCTGCGGCGCGTCAGGCCTTCCGCAAAAAATTGCGTGAAGGGCAGTTAGACGACAAAGAAATTGAAATCAATCTGGCAGCTACCCCGATGGGCGTTGAAATCATGGCCCCTCCTGGCATGGAAGAAATGACCAATCAGTTGCAGTCCATGTTCCAGAATCTGGCGGGTCAAAAGCAGAAAGCGCACAAGATGAAAATCAAAGATGCCTTCAAGCTGCTGGTCGAAGAAGAAGCGGCCAAACTGGTGAACCCGGAAGAGCTGAAACAGCAGGCTATCGAGTCCGTTGAGCAACACGGTATCGTGTTTATCGATGAGATCGATAAAATCTGCAAACGCGGGGAAACTTCCGGCCCGGAGGTCTCTCGTGAAGGGGTACAGCGCGATCTGCTGCCACTAGTGGAAGGCTGTACGGTCTCCACCAAACACGGCATGGTGAAAACCGATCACATCCTGTTTATCGCCTCCGGTGCGTTCCAGGTCTCCAGCCCGTCGGATCTGATCCCCGAGCTGCAAGGGCGTTTACCTATCCGCGTTGAGCTGCAAGCGCTGACCACGGAAGATTTCGAACGCATCCTGACGGAGCCCAGCGCATCACTGACGGAACAGTATAAAGCGTTGCTGGCGACGGAAGGCGTGGATATCGTCTTCACTACGGACGGCATTCGCCGGATTGCCGAAGCGGCCTGGCAGGTCAACGAGCGCACCGAGAACATCGGCGCACGTCGTCTGCATACTGTTTTGGAGCGTTTGATCGAAGAGATCTCTTACGATGCCAGCGAAATGAGCGGCCAAACTGTTACCGTGGACGCAAAATACGTGCGTAGTCATCTTGACGAGCTCGTAGCAGATGAAGATCTGAGCCGTTTTATCTTATAATCCCTACAATTCGAATTGTCCTGTTGCGCAAACGCTCTGTTTGGCAAATGATGGGAGGCTGATGCCTCCCATTTGCGTTTCTGGCCAGCGCTCATGGACTGGACTTCTCATTAACACATGCATGCGACAGACATTGCATTGAAAAAACGACACGTATCATGACCTTATCAACCCAAAGCAGCAAAACCAAAGCCTGGCTGGACAGCTTGCGTCCGAAAACGCTTCCATTAGCGTTTGCGTCCATTGTGACGGGCTCCGCTATCGCCAGTTGGCACAACAATTTTAAACCGGGTATCGCTCTACTGGCGCTACTGACCGCCGGACTGCTGCAAATCCTCTCCAATCTGGCGAACGATTACGGTGATGCGGTAAAAGGCAGCGATACCGAAACCCGTATCGGGCCTCTGCGCGGCATCCAAACTGGCGTTATCTCGCTGTCGCAGTTACGCATGGCGCTGATCGTCACCGTGGTGCTGACCATCATGTCCGGACTGTCGCTTGTCATCATGGCGTGCGAAAAGCCGTCGGATATCATCGGCTTTCTGATCCTCGGGGTGCTGGCGATGGTCGCCGCCATTACCTATACCGTGGGCAACAAACCCTACGGTTATATGGGACTGGGGGACATATCCGTCATGATTTTCTTTGGCTGGCTCAGCGTCGCAGGCTCCTATTACTTGCAAACCGGCCATTTTGACAGCATCGTTATGCTGCTCGCCACTGCGGTGCTGAACATCAACAATTTGCGCGATATCAACAACGATCGTCTCAGCGGTAAAAACACGCTGGCCGTTCGCCTCGGTGCGCAGCGTGCCCGGTGCTATCATTCCCTGCTGTTGCTGACCGCGCCGCTGTGTCTGGCCCTGTTTGCCATGTTTTATCTGCACACGCTGGCTGGCTGGCTGTTTATCCTGACCCTGCCGCTACTGCTCAAGCAGGCTGCCTATGTGCGCCGTGAAATCAGTCCGTTCAGCATGCGCCCCATGCTGGAAAAAACCGTCAAGGGCGCGCTGCTGACCAATTTGCTGTTTGCTGTGGGTGTAATGCTCAGCTAAGCGGCGAGTATTTACTGATACGCATCAAGTTAACATTTGATGATTTTGCCAACACTTGCCTTTAAGGGATATACTCAGGATCCCGGCGGCAAACTGACACGAAGAGGTGAACGTTGTTGAACCTCTGTTTTCCAACTTTGGAGGACGCACTTCCTTTGGTGGCAAAATCACCACGGTGAAATGCTTTGAGGATAACGGCATCCTCTACGATGTGCTGGAAGAGAGCGGCGTAGGTCGTGTACTTCTCGGTGGTTCTGTGCGTCGTGCCTTGATCGATGCTGAACTGGCCCGTCTGGCGACACAAAACGCCTGGGAAGGCATCGTGGTCTACGGTGCGGTGCGCCAGGTGGACGATCTGGAAGAGTTGGATATCGCCATTCCGGTGGGTGCCGCCAGCGAAGGGGTTGGCGAAAGCGATATTCGCGTCAATTTCGGCGGTGTGACCTTCTTCTCCGGCGATCATCTGTATGCCGACAATACCGGCATTATCCTGTCGGAAGATCCACTGGATATCGAATAGTTCGACAGTAGCATATTGATAAAAAAGGGCGCAGTGCGCCCTTTTTTGACTTTTGCGTTTCTCGCTTAGACTTCTTCCATCTTGCCCAACAGCGCGCGCAGGCGTTCCTGCCAGACAACCTGTTCTTCTTTCAAGTGTTCGTTTTCACGCACCAGCGTTTCACGGGACTCAGCGGCCTGTTGCACTTCCTGGCTCAACTGACCGTTCTTTTCCTTCAGCTCTTCGATTTCCATTTGCAATAATGTAATAGTATCAATCACTTGCTGAACTTTGGCTTCCAGTTTCTCAAACACTTCAAATGACATTCTTCAACCCCTTTTAATCGCAAGGCACCAATGAGGCGTACTATCTCCCCTTCCCATGCCAATCCCGCTTCACATACGCTCGCTATCACGCTTGCGTTGAGGATGGCACTCCATCAGCACGTCTCTTTCGTTCAGTGTATCGGTAAATTGTATGGGGCTGTCAGGGCGCTGTCTAGCAGCCATCCACTCTGATGGGAGTCTTGATCGTTTTTTTAACCACAACAATCAGTGCAAACTGAAATTACGTGCTTGCTTGCGTAATAATTTGCACGCTACCCTTCTGCCCACTCGCGCTCATGTTAACAACGTTAACGCCGTCATTAACATGAAACGGGCGTAAGTAACCGTACAGCGGCGCTATGATAGGCGAATACGTTCATTTTTATGACGAACAACACACATTTTTATTTCGATATTTCTCGTTTTCGAAGATTAACGATAAATTCACATCGTCCACACATTTATACAGGGTCGCTCTATGTCAGCGGCCTGAACATTACTCTGTAGCCCCGTAAACAGGAAACCATTATGAGTCAATCGAGAGTGCCAACCTTAAAAGGCCAATGTATCGCCGAGTTTCTCGGCACCGGTCTGCTAATCTTCTTTGGAGTGGGTTGCGTGGCAGCATTAAAACTTGCCGGTGCCAGCTTTGGTCAATGGGAAATCAGCGCCGTCTGGGGTTTAGGCGTCTCCATGGCAGTCTACCTGACTGCGGCTATTTCCGGTGCCCACCTTAACCCGGCAGTTACCATCGCCCTGTGGCTGTTTGCCTGCTTCGACGCGCGCAAGGTGATTCCTTACATCATTGCGCAGGTAGCAGGTGCATTCTGCGCCGCCGCGTTAGTGTACGGTCTTTATCACAATTTGTTCGCAGATTTTGAACAGACTCACAACATCGTGCGCGGTAGTGTGGAAAGTTTAAATCTGGCGAGCACGTTCTCGACATATCCGCATCCGCAGATTTCCGTATTCCAGGCCTTTGTGGTGGAAATGGTCATCACCGCCGTACTGATGTGTTTGATTCTGGCGCTCACTGACGATGGCAACGGCGTGCCATGCGGTCCGTTAGCGCCGCTGCTGATCGGTATCATGATCGCAGTAATTGGTGCCTCCATGGGTCCGTTGACCGGGTTTGCGTTAAACCCCGCACGTGACTTCGGTCCGAAGCTGTTTGCCTATCTGGCAGGCTGGGGACAAGTGGCCTTCACCGGCGCGCGTGATATTCCGTATTTCCTCGTGCCGATTTTCGGACCAATCGTTGGGGCATGCCTGGGTGCTTTCGGCTACCGAGCCCTGATTGGCCGTAATTTGCCTTGCGATGTCTGCGAAGTAGAAGACAAAGAAACGCAGCGCACTGAAGCACGCTAAGCGACGCCCACGGCATACGCTTTTTTACCCGCTACACAACAGGATTAAAACCTATGACACCGGCAAAAAAATACATTGTCGCGCTGGATCAGGGTACTACCAGCTCCCGCGCCGTCATACTCGATCATGATGCCAACATCATCGCCATCTCCCAGCGCGAATTCACCCAGATTTACCCCAAAGCAGGCTGGGTTGAACACGACCCGATGGAAATCTGGGCAACGCAAAGCGCCACGCTGGTTGAAGTGCTGGCCAAAGCCGATATCAGCTCTGATGAAGTCGCCGGTATCGGTATCACCAACCAGCGTGAAACCACGGTGGTGTGGGAAAAAGAGACGGGAAAACCGGTTTACAACGCTATCGTATGGCAGTGCCGCCGTACCGCTGATATTTGTGAAACCCTGAAAAAACAAGGCCTGGAGGATTATATCCGTACCAACACTGGCCTGGTGGTTGACCCTTACTTCTCCGGCACCAAGGTGAAGTGGATTCTGGACAACGTGGAAGGGGCACGCGAGCGCGCCAATCGTGGCGAACTGCTGTTCGGCACGATTGATACCTGGCTGATTTGGAAAATGACCCAGGGTCGCGTACACGTGACCGATTACACTAACGCCTCACGTACCATGCTGTTCAACATCAAGACGTTGGACTGGGACGATCGCATGCTGGAAGCGCTGGATATCCCGCGTATTATGCTGCCACAAGTGCGTCCTTCTTCCGAAGTCTATGGGCAAACCAACATTGGCGGTAAAGGCGGCACGCGTATTCCTATCGCCGGTATCGCAGGCGACCAACAAGCGGCCCTGTACGGCCAGCTTTGCGTTCAACCGGGCATGGCGAAAAATACCTACGGTACAGGCTGCTTCCTGCTGATGAACACTGGTAAAGAGCCGGTGAAATCCCAGCATGGTCTGCTAACCACCATCGCCTGCGGCCCGCGTGGCGAAGTGAACTACGCGCTGGAAGGCTCCGTATTCGTCGGCGGTGCTTCTATTCAATGGCTGCGTGATGAACTGAAACTGATCGGCGAATCCATGGACTCCGAATATTTCGCCACCAAGGTGAAAGATTCCAACGGTGTTTACGTTGTTCCTGCCTTTACCGGGCTGGGCGCACCCTATTGGGACCCGTATGCTCGTGGTGCCATCTTCGGCCTGACGCGCGGCGTGAATTCCAACCACATCATCCGCGCTACGCTGGAATCCATTGCTTATCAAACGCGTGACGTACTGGATGCCATGCAGGCGGATTCAGGTACACGTCTGCAATCACTGCGCGCTGACGGCGGTGCGGTTGCCAACAACTTCCTGATGCAGTTCCAGTCAGATATCCTCGGCACCCACGTAGAACGCCCTGAAGTGCGCGAATCTACCGTACTGGGTGCTGCGTTCCTGGCAGGTCTGGCTACCGGCTTCTGGAATGATTTGGATGAAGTGAAGAGCAAGGCAACGATTGAACGTGAATTCCGCCCCAGCATTGAAACCGTGGAGCGTAACTATCGTTACAGCGACTGGAAGAAAGCCGTGGCACGTGCTCAAGCATGGGAAGATCACGAATAATTCCCGTAGGGAAAACTGCAAGGGCGCAGCGATATCTACACCGCCACCACATCCGGTTCGTCCGCCTGTGGCGTTTCCAGCGCCATAAACTGGCTTTTGAGCAAACTTTCCGGCATGAAATGGCCTTTACGCTGCTGCATACGCGCTAACACCAGCGCGTAATCCCCCGTCAGCCAGAGAAAGGTAATACCGTGATTTTCCTTCCTCAGCCGATCGCGGTAGCGTTTTTTCAGCGATGAACAGACCAGAATGCCTGCCTCATTCTTTTGTTGCAAGCTGAAGATCACATCGTTCAACCGCTCAAGCCAAGGTTCACGGTCATCATCATTCAGCGCCTGCCCCTGTGACATCTTGAGAATATTGTGACGCGGGTGCAGATCGCCACCATCAATGAACTTGGCCCCTAACCGCTGCGCCAACTGCGCACCCATGCTCGATTTTCCCGTGCTGGATACGCCCATGATCACCACGCATTGTCCTGCCATAACGGCTCCTTGTTACACCGCGTGCTTAAACGGCGACCAGCATGCCGCCATCAACAAACAGCAAATGTCCGTTAACAAAATCAGATGCCCGTGAGGAGAGATAAACCGCCGCGCCGATCAGCTCTTCCGGGTTACCCCAGCGCGCCGCGGGCACACGTTTACACAGCCATTGGGTAAAGGCTTCATCCTCAACCAGCGCTTTGGTCATGTCGGTTTTGAAATAACCCGGCGCAATGCCATTGACCTGAATGTTATAACGCGCAAGTTCAACGCACATCTTTCCGCTGCTGGTACAACTGTTTCACTAGCGACAGAGATGATGCAGACGGCGCGATAATCGCAGCACCGTTGCATTCTGCTCGATAATTTGAGATTTATCGCGCAGAATGCATCTTAATTTCAATAAGTTCACGTTCGACGAGATAATGATCACGATTTATTGATAGGCTACTTTTTACCCTGACAACAAACAATAATGGCAAAAAGAGTACATCGCTATGCATCCACGATATCACGCCCCTTTTGCACAACTTTCTGACACACTGCAACACGCCCTGCTGCCGATACTTGAACGTCCTGACTTTGTCGGGATGTTGCTTGCTGACGACGTAACGACCCTTTGTACCCACTGCGATCTGACGCCAGAGACGTTAGCCTACGCCTTACTCCCCCTTGCGGCTGCGTGCGCCATTGCGCCTATTTCTCAATTTCAAGTGGGTGCCGTTGCTCAGGGCGAAAGCGGCAATCTCTACTTTGGTGCCAACATGGAGTTCACCGCCGTGCCGTTGCAACAAACGCTGCACGCGGAGCAGAGTGCCATAGCCCATGCCTGGCTGCGCCAGGAGCGCGGTTTGACCAGTATCACGGTGAACTACACGCCCTGCGGGCACTGCCGTCAGTTTATGAATGAACTGAACCGGGCGAACACGCTGCATATCCACCTGCCGGTGCGCGAACCCGCGCAGTTGCACCACTATTTACCCGATGCCTTTGGACCGCAGGATCTGAATATCACCACACTGCTGATGGACCCGGTCAATCACGGGCGCACCCTGCTCGATGCCGATCTGCTAGCGCAGACCGCGTTGGACGCCGCCAACCGCAGTCATGCGCCTTACAGCAATGCTCTGAGCGGCGTCGCGCTGGAAACCGATCGCGGCACGGTGTATACCGGGCGCTACGCAGAGAATGCCGCGTTCAACCCCAGCCTGCCGCCGCTTCAGGTGGCATTAAACCTGATGAATCTGGCCGGTGAAGATATTCACAGCGTGCGCCGCGCCGCGCTGGTTGAGCCGCGCAATACCACCATCAGTCAGTGGGTGATGTTGCAAATTATTCTGGCGGAAGCCGGGTGTACCGACGTACAGCAGCACTTTATCGACTGATACAGCGCACAAAAACGATGGACAAACCGGGGAGCATTGACAAAATGTTGTGACGCAAGTCATGTGTAACTATTTTAATTAACATTTTCTGTACATATTTTTTGGGTAATTTAAGATCCGCGCTGCATGTCGTGTCATTACCTAAATTCGTTTCTGTTACCCGAAGAGTAAGAAAAGTCATGGAATTAGAATACGAAAGCAAACGCGCCCTCTACATCCCTTATGCTGGCCCTATCCTGTTGGAATTCCCTTTGCTGAACAAAGGTAGCGCCTTCACCAATGAAGAGCGAGCCAACTTCAACCTGCATGGCCTGTTGCCTGAAGCAGTGGAGACCATTGAAGAGCAGGCAGAACGCGCCTGGCGTCAGTATCAGGAATTCAAAAATGATATGGAGAAGCACGTCTACCTGTGTAACATTCAGGATACTAACGAGACGCTGTTTTACCGCCTGCTGGACGCACACCTGACCGAAATGATGCCGATCATCTACACCCCAACGGTCGGTCAGGCGTGCGAACACTTCTCAGATATTTACCGTCGTGCTCGCGGCTTGTTTATCTCCTATCCGAACCGTGAAAACATCGATGACATGCTGCAAAACGCCACCAAGCAGAACGTGAAGGTGATCGTGGTCACCGACGGTGAACGTATCCTTGGCCTGGGCGATCAGGGCATCGGCGGCATGGGGATCCCTATCGGTAAGCTATCGCTCTACACCGCCTGTGGCGGCATCAGCCCGGCTTATACCCTGCCCGTCGTGCTGGATGTGGGCACCAACAACCCGCAGCGCCTGAACGATCCGCTCTATATGGGCTGGCGTCACCCGCGCATCACCGGCGAAGAGTATGATGCCTTCGTGGAAGAATTTATTCAGGCGGTAAAACGCCGCTGGCCGAACGTGTTGCTGCAATTTGAAGACTTTGCACAAAGCAATGCCACGCCGCTGTTAAATCGTTACCGCGATGAAATCTGCTGCTTTAACGACGACATTCAAGGCACTGCCGCCGTGGCGTTGGGAAGCCTGATTGCCGCCAGCCGTGCTGCTGGCACACAACTGCGCGATCAGACGGTCACCTTCCTAGGTGCTGGTTCCGCCGGTTGCGGTATCGCCGAGCAAATTATTGCGCAGATGAAATCTGAAGGTCTGAGCGAAGAAGAAGCGCGTGCCCGCGTGTTTATGGTGGATCGCTTCGGTCCGCTGACCGACAAACTGCCGAACCTGCTCGATTTCCAGAGCAAGCTGGTGCAGAAGAGTGAATTGCTGAGCGAGTGGGACGTTGCCAGCGATGCTATCTCACTGCTGGAAGTGGTGCGCAACGCCAAGCCAACTATCCTGATTGGCGTTTCTGGTCAGCCGGGTCTGTTCACGGAAGAGATCATTCGCGAAATGCACACCCACTGCGCGCGTCCTATCGTGATG